>JABDQT010000174.1 GCA_013042165.1 Kiritimatiellales bacterium
AGGGCGATTATCCCGGTCAGAAGATCTATTTTGTCATCGTTGATGGCTACATCTATCTGGTTCCATTCATTATTGATGATGACTACATATTTTTAAAAACCATCATCCCGAGCAGAAAAGCCACCACAGATTACATACAGGAAAATGGTGATTAATATGAAACTGGATAAAGAAGAAAAAGGCATTCTGGACGCATACGAAAAAAGCAAAATTAAAGCCTCTACTCCTTCAAAAAAGGAGATAGCTGAAGTCAAAGCTATGGCAGAAAACACATTTCGTAAAGATCGGCGAGTTACGATTCGTCTCTATGATCATGATTTAAAAGGTATTCAGAAAAAAGCCCTAGAAAAAGGCATCCCCTACCAAACCCTTATCTCTTCAATGATTCATCAATATGTTGAGGGTGATCTGGAAGAAATAAAAGCAGGCTAACCAGTGGTTGGAGTTTACGCTTAAAACGCAGGGTAGTTTTAAAATTAGAAGAACGCGCAATAGTTATGGGTAAGTGAACCGTGCCGTTGGCACTATTTCCTAAGGGAAATTATCTTCGCTTCGCTCGGCTGCGAAACTCACCCATAACGTTCAAAAAAATGGCAGCCGTTCCGGAGGGCTGCCCGGTCCAACTCTTTCTTTGCCTTGGCGATATTGCGCAGGGATTTCTTAACCCCGCGGCTTGAGCTGCGGGAAGAGGATGACGTCGCGGATGGCGTCCGATCCGGTGAGCAGCATCAGCAGGCGATCGATGCCGATGCCCATCCCGCCGGTCGGCGGCATACCGTATTCGAGCGCAGCCAGAAAATCCTCGTCGATCTTGCTGCCGTCGCCGGCGGCCTGCTCTTCGAACCGCTTGCGCTGCTCGATCGGGTTGTTGAGCTCGCTGTAGGCCGGGGCTATCTCTTTGCCGCCGATGATCAGCTCGAACACATCGACCAACTCGGGATCGTCGGGACAATGGTTGGCCAGCGGAACGAGCTCTTTCGGTAGACGGGTGATGAAGGTGGGCTGGATCAGGGTGCCCTCAATGGTCTTGTCGTAGATCTCGTGCGTGACCTGCTTGAAGTCCGAGCCCTCCTCGATATGGACATCCAATTCCTCGGCCTTGGCCTTGGCTTCGTCGAGACTCTTTTCAAACCAGTCATCGCCGAGGTGTTCTTTGATCAGTTCGTAGTACGGCACCTCGCGCCACGGCGCCTGCAGGTTGATGGTATGCCCCATCCATTCGAATTCCATCTTCTCAAAAATCGTTTCCGCCAGATGCATGAACAAGCCCTGGATCAGCTCCTGCATCGTGCGCATGTCACCAAAGGCCTGATAAATTTCCAGTGCCGTGAACTCGGGGTTGTGCGTGCGGTCGAGGCCTTCGTTGCGGAAGTTGCGGTTCATTTCGTAGACCCGGTCCATCCCGCCGACGATCAGGCGCTTCAGATAGAGCTCGGGCGCAATGCGCATGAAGACATCGATATTGAGCGCGTTATAGTGCGCCTTGAACGGCTTGGCCGCTGCGCCGCCGGCAATCTGCTGCAGCATCGGTGTTTCGACTTCGTAGTACCCGCGTGCATCAAGATAGTTGCGGATTTCGCGCATGACCTGCGTGCGCTTCTTGAACACATCCATCACTTCCGGGTTGGAGATCAGGTCCAGCGAGCGCTGGCGGTAGCGCGTCTCCACATCCGTGAGGCCATGGAACTTCTCCGGCAATGGCAGCAGCGCCTTGGACAGCAGGGTCCAGCTGTTGATCCGTATGGTTTCCTCTTCGGTGCGGGTGATGAACAGTTCCCCTTCCGCGCCGATGATATCACCGAGATCGAGCAGCTTGAACGCGGCAAAGTTTTCTTCGCCAAGCACATCCTTCTTTACCATCAGCTGAAACTTGCCGGAACCATCGGAAATATGGGCGAAGGCCATCTTGCCCATCTTGCGGATCGCAACGATACGCCCGCAGGCCTTGACCTGTTTGCCCTCTTCAAAAGCGGCATGCAGCTCGTCAATCCGTGCGGTGCGCTCAAAGGCTTTTCCAAAGGCCGGAAACCCGGCTTCTGCAAGCCGTTCCATGTTTTCAATACGCTGCTGGCGATACTCGTTTCCGGACTGTTCTTCGCTCATCGGTTTCTCCTGAAAAATTGGCCGCAAACCTTAAGGATTCGATCCTGGCAAGTCAACCCGCCTCTCAGCACCTTCAACGGAGGATTTCACCACAGAGGACACAGCGCGGCATAGCCGCAACCAAAGATTTAAACCGCGAATAAACGCCAATGAACGCTAATTTTTAGCCGCGAGAGAGCGCAAAGAACTCAAAGAACAAGATGCTCGACTCTGTTTCTATGTGATCTTTTGTGGCAAATATTGATCTGGCTTAGTTATCTATGAATAACTAGTTATGAAGCCGACAGGATGAAAAACGTGCACAAGAAATAAGAAAATTACGGATAGTAGTACAAAGAGCACGAAGAAAACCTTTATTCCATCCCTCTGAGAACTCTATGGCAGAATTTTCCTACCAATCCGCCAATCGAAGGTTGGGATTGACGTCCTCCGGCTCGGGGCCGGTTTTATCGAGCCGCATCTTTTCGAAGGCCGCGCCGGCAATCATGGCGGCATTGTCGGTGCAGAGCGCGGGCGGACACAGCAGTAGCGGAATCCCTTTTCTTTCGGAAAGCTCCGCCAGCTTCTCGCGCAACACCTTGTTGAGCGAAACCCCGCCCGCGCAGGAAAAACTCTTTACCGGAAAACGGTCCAATGCGCGCTCAACCCGGGTCTCCAGCGCATCGGCAACCGCTTCCTGATAGCTCGCCGCAATATCACGCAGTTCGTCGTCCGCGGGCTCATGATCCAGATTTTTCACATGCGTCAGCAGCGAGGTCTTGAGTCCACTGAAGCTGAAGCAAAGCTCACGATCATATTTATAGATCCATTTACCCCGATCGACGCTGTCCAAGCCGCGCGGAAAACGAATCGCATGGGGATTGCCGCCCTCGGCGGTCTTCTGGATGATCGGCCCGCCGGGATAGCCCAGCTTGAGTACGGCAGCGGCCTTGTCGAGCGCCTCGCCGGCGGCATCGTCGATCGTACTCCCGAGCAGTTCATATTGCCCCGTGCCATGCATCAGCACCAGGCTGCTATCGCCGCCGGAAACGAGCAGCCCGAGCATGGGAAAAACGTCCTCTTCCGCCGGCGCGTCATCGCGCATGAATACGGAATGCAGGTGGCCCTCATGATGATTCACCCCGATCAGCGGTTTGTTCAACCGCTGCGCCAGCGTCTTGGCGGCCGAGAATCCGATCAGGAGTGAACTGGCAAGACCCGGGCCATAGGTCACCGCCAGCGCATCGATGGACGCATAGGTTTCGCCGGCCTCCGCGAGCGCGTCTTCAATAATGCCGGGCAGCTTGGCCACATGGTTGCGCGAGGCGATTTCCGGAACCACGCCGCCATACGGCCGGTGCTTGGCAATCTGCGAGTAGATGGCGTTGGACAGCACCTTCCGCCCGTCTTCCACAACGGCAGCAGCGGTTTCATCGCACGAGGTTTCGATTCCGAGAATTTTCATGGGGCATATAAAACGGGGCGTGAATGGTTGATTCAAGCCCCGTTCTAAAAAAGTTGGTGGATTTCGGTAGGGATGGCTTCCCGCTTTGGCGGGACAAGCTCCACAGCTTGCCACGCTTTGCGTGGCCGTCCGCGCCCCGCTTTGCGAGGGCGCCCCGTCTTCAGCGGGGCGGCGGTGTAGGGATACACCGCCCTACCCGTTTCTTTACTTTCCGATGAGACCCTGCATGTCGACCTGTTCGAACTCCTTGATTTCCTTGTCGAGCTCCTCGAAGGCCTTGGAGGCGCGGAAGCGTTCGTAGAGATGCTTGGCCTGATTGTTCTTCAGCGAAGCATGAATGACCTCCGGATTGAGTATCATCAAAACATAGGCCGTTGTGATGCCTTCGTTGATTTCATATTCCTGCATCTTGGGCATCGTACCCTGCAGCGTCTGTGAAGTGATCTGCTTGGTGGCCGAGCTGAAAAGTTCGTTGATTTCAGAACCGCTGGCTTCGCCGACTTCTTCAATGAAGGCCTTTTCGAGGTTTTCAATCTTCACCTGAACGAGCTGCGCCAGATTCTTGCGGGCTTCCACCTTGGCCTTGGTGATGGCCAGCTGGGTGTTGCGGGATTCGCCGAGTCCGACGGATGCCATGCCGCCCTTTTCACCGATCTTGCCCACCTGCTCCTGCATGTAGTCGAACATGGTCTTGTCAGAATCCATTTTGGGTTTGGATTTGCAGCCGGAAAATCCGATGCAGACTGTCAGTGCCAGTAATCCAAAGGCTATGCGTTTCATCACTCTATCTCCTGTTATAGTTTCCAATTAATTGGAACACCCGTTCCGCTACTCTCATGCAGGATCATTATCCAAAGACCGGTTGTTGTCCGCAACACTATTTTGGGTGTAACTGCCCTTGCGAAGAGAGTGAAACTCCCCGAGGCATCCTGGGTAGGGACGGACCGCCGGGCCGTCCGCGCCCCGCTTTGCGAGGGCGCCCCGTCTTCAGCGGGGCGGCGCTGTGGGGACACACCGCCCTACCTTATATTGGACGCATTCTTCCCCGCGACAAGCCGCGGGGTCTTGCCACTTCGCGGCTGTCTCTGCAAGACAGCCTCACTTCGTGTCTACGATAAATTCTATAAAGCCGGTTCACGCACCAAACCCCAAACGATCCGCCGAAAGCTTGGACAGGCTCATGCATACATGCTATTCCTTGCGGATTATAAATCAATGAGGAGAGCCCAATGCTGTATCACATTCCTTTCGAAACGATGGAAAAGTTCATGCGCGACGTATTTATGCATATCGGGGTTCCCGAGGAAGACGCCCGGGTCTGTTCCGACGTGCTCATCGCCTCCGACAAACGCGGGATCGATTCGCACGGAATTGGCCGCCTTAAACCCATCTACTACGACCGCATCGTGCATCAGAAGATCCAGCAGCCCGTCACGGAGTTCGAGGTGGTGCGCGATCATCTCGCAACGGCGGTGGTCGACGGGCACCACGGCATGGGCATGGTCGTGGCCAAGCGCTGCATGCAAATGGCGATCGATAAGGCAAAGGAGCATGGCTTGGGCATGGTGGTGGCACGCAACTCCACCCACTACGGCATTGCCGGCTACTATCCGCTGATGGCCTGCAAGGAGGTTATGATCGGGCTGTCCGGCACCAACGCACGAC
>JABDQT010000176.1 GCA_013042165.1 Kiritimatiellales bacterium
CCAGCTGTTCAAGCAACGCGCGAACCTCCTTCGGGCTGGTTAATCTCGGTTCAGTACTCATCGTATACTATTCCCCTCGCAGAGGCGCAGAGATCGCAGAGGTTGGCTTTTACTCTGCGTCCTCAGCGCCTCTGCGAGGAATTATTATTCATTTCCACGGGTTGGACTTTCCGGCCATTTCGATGGCGAGAGCGATTGCGTGTTTCATGCTTTTTGGCGAGGCCGCATTCCTGCCGGCTATACCGAAGGCGGTGCCATGGTCGGGCGAGGTACGGATGATCGGCAGCCCGAGGGTTACATTGACGCCTTCTTCAAAGCCGATCATCTTCAGCGGCCCCAATCCCTGATCATGATACATCGCCACAACCGCATCATATTTCCCGTTCAGTGCTTCATAAAAAATGGTGTCGGCCGGAACCGCATCGGAAACCTTCCAGCCTTTTTTACGGGCCGCGCGAATGGCCGGCTGGATCAGCTCGATCTCCTCGCGTCCGAGGATCCCGCCATCGCCCGCATGCGGATTCAATCCGCAGACACCGATTTTTCCATTCTTCCGCCCAAACAATTTCAACGCCTGCCCCGTCAGCTCAATGGCCTCGCGAATATTCCTGCGGCTGAGTGCTGATGGCACCTCGGAAACCGGAATATGGCGCGTGACAAGCATCACGCGCAATCCGCCCCCGATGAGCATCATGCCAACGTTTTTGGTCTTGGTGAGTTCGGCCAGATATTCCGTATGGCCGGGCACCTTGATCCCCGCCTTGTGAAAACCCTCCTTGCAGATCGGCGCCGTCACCATTGCGTCCAGCTCGCCGGACAGACAGCCCGCAACGGCCCGCCTGATCGACTCTTCCGCCAGACGGGATGCATCCACGCGGATTTTTCCGGGCATCCATGCAGCGTTGGTTTCCATGGGTTGAAAAGAGATTTTCCGGGAGACCGAAATCTTCAAGGCTTTGGCCTGTTCGCGCACCGCGGCTTCCGGACCCACGAAAACAAACTCCACATCCGCCGGCCATTTGCTGCGGCCCACCGCTTTCAGGGCAACCTCCGGTCCGATCCCGTTGATATCGCCTATGGTAATTCCGATTCGTTTCATTGCATTGCCTCGCTGGAGTTTCCGTTCTGTTCGTGACATTGCAGGGTTTTAAAGATCTGACTGCCGACGGGCGGGCAACCGGGAACAAATATTCCCCCTTCTTTATGCCGGGCTGTACACTGCCCGATGCAGAGCGTGCCTTCGGGCAGAGTCTCATGCCCTTTTCCAATCGCCACCTTTAAGGGCTCACCGTTCGGAATATAATCTGCGAGCGATTCGCCGAACCGCTGTAGAAACAGCAGCAAGGTGGACTGACAGGCGCTGCATGAATTCTTATCCAGCACTTCAACATCGGGAAATTCGAAGGATAGGTTTTTTGGAGCGGCCTGGAAGTCGGAGGCATAGTTCTGCCAGTTTTCGGGATAGACCTTGATTCGATCGAGATCGATGACCCCGCAACCGTTGGCAGCGCCGTTTCGCAGATGCGAAACCTCGTTTGCAGTGCGCCCCATCAATCGGCAGGCAACCGCATCCGCTGCGAATGCATCCGCCCCGGCGACTACTACGTTCAATTCTTTGGGTGTGCCCGCCCCGGGGCCCAGCCCTTCGAGGCCGATCGAGCCGTCAATGATCGTAAAATGCGGTCGCAGTACGGTAGCCATATCCCCGATCGCGATATCGAGTGACTTATCCGCCGTATCATCCAAGTGAGGAAGCATATGCAGATCGACTTTGCTCCGCCTCCACAGACAGCCCTTCATATTCTTAACACCCAGGGTCACCCCGGTATGCATGTGGATCTTCATCACGGGAATGGAGACGATGTAATCAAAATCAAAAACGTCGGCGCAAATCTTCAGCGAATCGATCACCCGGCCATTCGGAACAGGGGTGATGACCGGTTTGCGCTCATCCATATCAATCAGCGGACAACTCTTTTCCTTTGCCATGGCCGACATGCCCGACAACTCGAAAGCTTCCAGCGTGTTCACCCCCGTGATCGGGCTCTCACCGATCGCCACGGTAGCCCCGGCTTTGCGGAAGGCGTCGACCGCGGCTGCAACCACCTGCGGATTCGTGTTCACCCCGGTGCCGGCTTTAGACATCCGCCCGACATTGGGCTTCAGCAGCACCTTTGCTCCTTTCAGCGCCGACAGATCAATGCCTTTAAGCGAGGCCATAGTATTGGCATAGGCGTCGGCCCCATGGACAACATGGACTTCGGGAGCCCGGGGATTCGGATTGAGGGGATTAACGATCATGGCTTTCTCGCGAAGGAAAAAGATATCTCGCTTTCACTTAACACGCAACGTCATAGCGATAAACAAAAAAGGCCTCGCACGAAGCGAGGCCTTTCTTTGCTCTGTTGCTCGGGTTTAGCCGAGGAGCATTTCGTCGTAGCTCGGCAACGGCCAGAGGTCTGCCGGAACGAGGGCTTCCAATGCGTCAACAGACTCACGGAGTTCATTCATGGCAGCGATCTCTGCCGAAGGTTCTCCGGCAGCTTCGAGAGCCGCAATACCGGCAACCGTCTTTTCAAGCAGGCTGGAGAGCTCACTGGTCATCCCCGCAACCGCCGGGACGGAAGAATACTCATTGATGGTAGTGACGGCCGCCGGAATGATCATCGTTTTAGCGATGTCAATAGCCGTACTGGCTTCAATACCGATGAGCGTTTCGTATGCTTCCGTGTAGGTGTTGTAGCGCGATTCCAGCTCTTCGTTGGTCAGTACGCTATACTTGGCAAATACATCCTTCGCCTTCTGCGTATTGAGAACTTCAAGCGCTTCTTCCGTGGTTACAAGGTTGGGCATACCGCGCTTGGTTGCTTCAGCAAGCCATTCGTCGGTGTAGCCATCTCCATTGAAGAGGATGCGTTTGTGTTCCTTGATGACTGCCGCGAGCACATCCTGTAATACCGCGTTGAATTCGCCGCCCTTTTCAAGACCGGCTTCAATTTCGGTGCAGATGTCGTCAAAGGCAGCGGCAACAATCGTGTTGAGCACGATGTTGGCACCGGCCGGACTCTGGTTCGAACCCACCGCACGGAACTCGAAGCGGTTGCCGACAAACGCAAACGGTGATGTCCGGTTACGGTCGGTGTTTCCACGGGGCAGTTTTGGCAGCAGGTCAACCCCGAGGTGGATATGGCCCCCGTCCTTGGACTGCTTGGCGCCGCCGGCTTCGATCTGTTCGATGATGTCGGTGAGCTGGTCGCCGAGGAAAACGGACACCACGGCCGGCGGGGCTTCGTTCGCACCGAGACGATGGTCATTGCCGGCAGACGCAACAGATGCACGCAACAGATCGGCATGCGTGTCAACCGCCTTAAGCAACGCCACCACGATCGTCATGAACTTGGCATTTTCATGCGGGTTGTCACCCGGCTTCAGCCAGTTCTTGCCGTCCGGCCCACTGATGGACCAGTTGTTGTGCTTGCCGGAACCGTTAACGGCCGCAAAAGGCTTTTCGTGCAACAGGCAGACAAAGCCGTGCTTTTCAGCGGTGACCTGCAGTACATCCATGGTAATCATGTTGTGATCAACGGAAACATTGAGCGTCTCGAAGACCGGGGCAATTTCGAACTGAGCCGGGCAGACTTCGTTGTGGCGGGTCTTGGCCGGAATGCCGTTCTTCCACAGTTCCGCGTCAAGATCGGCCATGAATGCGGCAACGCGCGGCTTGATGGCGCCGAAGTAGTGGTCGTCCAGCTGCTGATGCTTGCTGGCACCCTTGCCGAAGAGCGTGCGTCCGGTTTGCAGGATGTCGGGGCGCTGGGCAACGAGATCGGCGTCGATCAGGAAGTATTCCTGCTCCGAACCGAGGGTGGCTTTGGCCATGGTGTCGCCGCAATCGATGCCGAACAGCTTGCCGAGGCGTACGGTCTGGTCGGAGAGCGCCTTCATCGAGCGCAACAGCGGGGTCTTCTTGTCGAGGGCTTCGCCTTTGTACCCGCAGAATACGGTCGGGATGGTCAGCGTGGCCGCGCCGGCTGCGTCATATTTGATGAACGCACGGCTGGTCGGGTCCCACCCGGTATAGCCGCGCGCTTCGAAGGTGGCGCGCAGACCGCCGGACGGGAAAGACGAGGCATCCGGCTCACCCTGAATAAGCTCATCGCCTGAAAAGTTGGTGATCACTCCATCGTTGAAATCGGGAAATATGAACGAGTCGTGTTTTTCGGCGGTCGCGCCGGTGAGCGGCTGGAACCAATGGGTGTAGTGTGTCGCACCCTTTTCCATCGCCCACTCCTTCATGGCTTCGGCCACTTCATCTGCAATGCCGGCATCAAGTTCGGAGCCGGTCGCGATGGTCTTCTTCATCGAGGCGAATGTCGAAGCCGACAATCTTTTCTCCATGACCGGGAGGCTAAATACATTTTCGCCAAATCCTTCAATGGTATTCTTCATGATACTTCATCTCCTTAATAATTAATGGCCCCCGTTGACCGGTGGCACTGCACCCTGCTCTTAAACAATTCCGGCCTTCCCGAAAGTGGAAGATCCGACTTTGACAGCTTTAAAATATGAACTGAAAGCCCCTGCCTTATGCATGTATTATACCAAACGGCATTACAACGCCTATGCGATTAAATACAAATGGATTACAACAATTTGGGCAACCTACAAATCCCCTGTTTAAATACATTTTTGTATTCAAAAGCGCGAGTGAGATACATAAATGGCTTATTGTAAATGTCCGTTTGCTAGATGCTGCCTTCGCCGCTCAGTTTTCCGACCGCCTCTTCGAGTTGCTTAACCTTTTCCTTCAACTTGGGCAGCGTAACCATATTGGCAATCAGTTTTTTGGTCTGCAGATGGCTCATGGCGGGTGAACCCATTACAAAATCCTTTGGCGGAACATCCTTCATCACACCGGCCTGCGCTCCGACGATCGCGCCGTCGCCGACCTCCAGGTGTCCGGCCAACCCGGCCTGCCCCGCGAGAATCACGCGGGAACCGATCGTGGTACTGCCCGAGATTCCGGCCTGCCCGCACATCACCGAATGCTCACCGACCACCACATTGTGGGCAATTTGTACGAGGTTATCGATCTTGGTGCCTTTTCCGATTCTGGTTTTGCCGAACCGGGCCCGGTCGATCGCAACGTTGGCACCGATTTCAACATCGTCCTCGATAACCACCTTGCCAATCTGCGGAATCTTCGTGCGCGAGCCATCCTTTTGGACGGCATAGCCGAATCCATCGGAACCGATCACGGCGCCGTTATGAATGATCACGCGGTCTCCGACCTCGGTAAATTCACGGAGGGAGACGAGCGGATAGAAATGACACCCTTCCCCGATCACGGTCTTGTACCCGACCACGCAGTTGGATTGGATCACGGTGTGTGCTCCGATCACTACGCCTTCTTCAATGGTGCAGTGTGCGCCGACCGACACCCCCTCGCCTAATTGTGCGGATTCGGCAACGACGGCGGTGGGATGAACCCCCGGCTGTATGGCGGGCACGGGCTCGTAGAAGAGCTGGGCGGCTTCCGCAAAACCCTGATCCGAGTTCTCGATTCGAAGCAAAGCACACTTGGCGGAACGGTCCCAGTCGGCGGGTACGATGACCGCCGAGGCCTGGGTCTCCTCAACATGGGCGGCATACTTCGGGTTGGCCAGAAAGCTGATGTCTCCGACACCCGCCTCCTTCAGGCCGGCCACCGCCTTGATTTCGATCTCCCCATCCCCTTCAAGGATTCCCCCCAAATGCTCGGCAATTGCGGAAAGCTTCATCCCCTACTCCTCTTCCAGCTTGATTTCAGGTGTTTCAGGAGCAACCGGCTCGGTGGTTTCTCGGCCTTCGTTCAGAATCGCCAACACGTCGGCGGTAATATCGGTCTTGGGATTCGTATACAGAATAAAATCCGTTCCAAGCCGGCTTTGGGCCGACCGGTCAATAACGGTTAAGAAACTCTGGGCCCTTGCATATTTGATGACGGCCTCGTGAATTTCATCGTACAGCTTTTTGGTCATGCGCGTGTTTTGCTGCTCCATTTGCTTCATACGGAGCGTTTCGAAATCGGCCAGGTCCTGTTCCTTCTTCCGTAGTGCGACCAGCTTTTCCTCCAGCTGGCTACGTTTGTTTTCGCGGACCTCATCACTCAGGGTTTCATCACGGGAGTCGGTGCGCAGCACTTCAATCTCCTCCTGCATGACCTTGACCTCTTCCCCGATCTCCTCACGCTCCATCTTAATATCATCGGCCTGCTGCCGAATCTGATCCTGGGCAAGCAGGGTCTTGTAGAACTGTTTGAAGACTTCCTGAATATCGATAAATGCAATCTCATCCGCGCCATATGCGGCACCCGACAGTAGTACTGCAGTCAGAAAAAGTGTTGCGAAAAACCTCTTCATACTCTCCATCCTTTCTTTCGGAAACAGGCCGGAACTCTACCCAACCCGCAGATGCGTGACAAACAAATCGTTTGTCTTTCACGATACATACCGGGGTTTTCGCGCGTTTCACCGCTCAAAGGGCGATTGACGAGGCCCCGACCGCAGAACAGGGAATGATGACCCCCGAAACCTCGGGTGGAATTTTGAGTCAAAAGGGCTTGGCTCCGGACAGAAATCTGTCAATTTTCGGGCACCGTTCATGACAGATACGAAGGTTGACCGCTTTTTTGAACGTTTTTCCACGCGGTTGTCCAATATCGTATCTTGTAGGCAGACAATTTAAAAAATGGGCATCTGTTGTTGGGTTCCCGTTTTACGGCGCATGGCTTTTCCTCCTCTTATCCATGCGCCGTTTTTTTTGCAGGGATGCCGGAAGCGCAGAGAACCACTACACATTGAATAGGAATTCGATCACGTCGCCATCCCGGACGACATATTCCTTGCCTTCGGTGCGCAACAGGCCGGCCTCCCGGCAGGCGATCTCGCTTCCCTTTTCTATGAAATCATCATAGGAAACAACCTGTGCACGGATAAAGCCGCGTTCAAAGTCGGTGTGGATCACGCCGGCGGCCCGGGGGGCCGTATCGCCGCGATGGATAGTCCAGGCGCGGGCCTCCTTCGGCCCCTGGGTCAGGTAGCTGATCAGGCCGAGCGTGTGGTATCCGGTATGAATGATCTGGTCGAGGCCACTCTCCTTGACACCGTATTCGCGGAGAAACTCATCGCGCTCTTCGTCGGACATACCGGTGAGCTCTTCCTCCATCTTGGCGCAGATCTTCACCACATCGGCTCCGCGTTCGGCGGCGCACGCTTTCAAGGCGCTGACATAGTCATTGTCTTCCAGCAGTCCCGCCTCGTCCACATTGCAGCAATAGATCACCTTCTTGTCGGTCAGGAACTGCGACTCCCTGAAAATCGTTTTGCCGGCATCGGTATCCCTGCCTTCAAACTCATAGGCCATCTTACCGGCACCGAGATGCTCCAGCAGCGCCTCAAAGGCGGGCAGTGTGGCGGCAACGGCCTTGTCGGCGCGAGCCTGTTTCTTAACCCGCTGCAGCCGGTTTTCCATCATTTGGAAATCGGCGATGATCAATTCGGCCTCGATGATTTCCACATCACGGATCGGATCAATCGATCCATCCACATGCACCACGTTGCCATCATCAAAACAGCGCACCACTTGCAGGATGGCATCGGTTTCGCGGATATTGGTCAGGAACTTGTTGCCCAGTCCTTCCCCCTGGCTGGCGCCTTTCACCAGCCCCGCAATATCGACAAAGTCGACCGTGGCATGAATGATTTTCTGCGAGCCGGCCAGTTCGGCCAGTTTTTCAAGGCGCGGATCGGGGACGGGCACCACCGCCTTGTTGGGCTCGATTGTACAGAACGGATAGTTGGCGGCTTCCGCATTCTGCTCGCGTGTCAATGCATTGAAGATGGTTGACTTCCCGACATTCGGAAGCCCGACGATACCGATACTTAGTCCCATGGATAATCTCCGTATTGCATATTGCGTAGTGCGTACTCTTGGTCAATACGCAGTACGCAATACGAAGTCGTTCTATTTCTTTTTCGGCGCTGTTTTCTTCTTCGCCGTTTTCTTTTTCGCGGCTTTCTTAGCCGGCGTGCGCATCAGCGGCTTTTCGTGCGGCAGCAGCACCCCGCCCACATTATTGGCGCCGCCATCGACATAAATCGTCTGACCGGTGATCTTCTTCGAATATTTTCCGAGCATAAAGACGACCGAATTGGCCACCTCCTGCTTGTCACCGACCACGTCCCACGGAAGCGGACTGATCTTTTTCCAGGTGCGCGCCAGATGCGCAAAATGCGGGATAGACTTCGCAGCCTTCGTGGCCAGCGGGCCGGCGGAAATAGCATTCACGCGAACGTGCTCGCGGCCGTATTCACGGGCCAGCGCGCGAACCAGCGCTTCCAGTGCCGCCTTGTTAACGCCCATCCAGTTGTAGTATGGAAAAGCCACCTGCGACTCAAACGAAAGTGTAACAATGGAGCCGCCGTTCTTCATTTTTGCCAAGGCAAAGTTGGAAACCGTCGCCAGCGAGGCACAGCTGATATGGAACGCCTGTTTCACATCTTCGAAGGCCGGCGTGTACATATTGTCGCCCAAACAGGTCTTCGGATTGGCGAAGCCGATCGAATGCAGAACCCCATCAATAGGGCCGGTCTTGCTGAACAGGTTGCGGACTTCGTTTTCAACGGTGACGTCGCAGTATTCAAACCGCATTGCCGCCTTCTGCTCATCGGTCAGGTCGGGGCTGCGGTCGAAGAAGATGCGCTTCATACGCTCGCTCTGCACGCTGTAGATCACATTGCCGCCCAGCTCTTCAATCATCTTGCCGGCGGCATACGCGATCGAGTCGGTATTGAGCAGCCCCATCACGACATAGGTACTTCCTTTTTCAATCATTTAAGAACTCCTTTTTTTGGCAAACGGGCGCAAACCTAGCATTTCACCCATGTTATGCAATGGGAGAATGCTAGGTTTTTTCAGCCCGTAAGAGAAGCCGTGAATTCAGATATTCACCGGTTCGCCGGCACGCCCGTTCCGCTCCGCTTCTTGGTCCGCCGCAAACTTCCGGACGTCCCTTGAGATGCGCATTGCACAGAACGTCGGTCCGCACATGCTGCAGAAGTGCGAGGATTTCGCCACGTCGGCCGGCAGGGTTTCGTCGTGATATGACCGCGCCGTTTCGGGATCCAGTGCCAGGTTGAACTGATCCTCCCACCGGAACTCGAACCGCGCCTTGCTCAGGGCGTTGTCCCTTACCTGCGCTCCCGGAAAGCCTTTGGCGAGATCGGCCGCATGCGCCGCAATCTTGTAGGTAATCACCCCGCGCTTCACATCCTGTTTATTGGGCAGGCCCAGATGCTCCTTCGGCGTGACATAACACAGCATCGCACAGCCATACCAACCAATGTTGGCCGCACCGATCCCGCTGGTGATGTGATCGTATCCCGGTGCCACGTCGGTGGTCAGCGGCCCGAGGGTGTAGAACGGCGCTTCATGGCAGACGTCGAGTTCCCAGTCCATGTTTTCCTTCACCGCCTGCAGCGGCACATGACCGGGCCCCTCGATCATCACCTGTACATCATGCTTCCAGGCAATCTTCGTCAGCTCGCCAAGCGTTTCAAGCTCGCCCAGCTGCGCTTCGTCGTTGGCATCGGCAATTGCACCGGGCCGCAGACCGTCGCCGAGCGAGAGGCAGACATCATACGCTTTACAGATTTCGCAGATTTCCTCGAAATGCTCATACAGGAAGCTCTCCTTCTGATGGGTGACGCACCACTTGGCCATGATGGAACCGCCCCGGCTCACAATCCCGCAGGTGCGCTGGGCCGTCATCGGTACATACTTCATCCGCAGGCCGGCATGAATGGTGAAATAATCGACGCCCTGCTCCGCCTGCTCGATCAGCGTGTCGCGGTACAGCTCCCACGTCAGGTCCTCCGGTTGCTCGCCGACCTTCTGCAGGGCCTGGTAGATCGGCACCGTGCCCACCGGAACGGGGCAGTTGCGGACATTCCATTCGCGCGTATCGTGAATGTTGGGTCCGGTCGAAAGATCCATGATCGTATCGGCACCCCACAGGGTCGCCCATTGCACCTTCTCAACCTCCTCTTCGATGGTTGATGTCACAGCCGAATTACCGATGTTGGCATTGATCTTCACGAGAAAGTTCCGCCCGATAATCATGGGCTCTGCTTCGGGGTGGTTGATGTTGCTGGGAATGATGGCGCGGCCGGCGGCCACCTCCTGCCGCACGAATTCGGGCGTGATGAATCCCGGAATATTCGCTCCCCAGGCCTGTCCGGGATGCTGATGGTTTGGGTGGCGCATGCCGGCGGTTTGCGCCTCAGTAAAGATCCCGGCGCCAATATCCGACTTGCGATAGACCTGCCGGAAGGCCTCCATCCGACCCAGGTTTTCACGGATAGCCACAAACTCCATCTCGGGCGTGACGACCCCCTGGCGGGCATAATGCATCTGGCTGACATTCCGACCGGCTTTTGCGCGCCGCGGCTGCCGGATCAGGCCGGCAAAGGGCTTCCGGTTGTTGTCCTGCCCCCAGCCATCGTCCCCGCTCTTGAATCCACGTGGCTCATAGGCTTCCGTGTCGCCGCGCTCCGTCACCCAGCCCAGGCGCAAGGCAGGCAGTCCCTCCTCGAGCTTCACATCCTGTTGCGGGTCCATGTGCGGACCGCTGGTGTCATAGATCAACACGGCGGGATTTTCCGTTGTGCTGCCGTCTTCCGACTCGGTATCGCTCAAGCGGATTTCGCGCAGCGGCACGCGGATGTCCGGGCGGCTGCCCGTGATGTATTTCTTGCGGGAATTCGGGAAGTGCGTCCCGTAATCATTGTATGGGTGTTTTTCCTGGATCATGACCGACTCCTTTTCAAATTGCGTATTACGTATTGCGTAGGAACAGCCCCCATGTTCAGGATTCCGGCCATGTAATACGAAGTACGAAATACGCAGCATCTACTATTCAACTGCAGGGAAACAACGGGTACGGAGGCGGCATCAGCTTCCCTACGTCGGTATTACCCGGACAGGTTCAAAGGGTTTTTCTCAGCCCCGAACCGTACGGGGCACCCCTAGCGATAATGAACAGCACCTTACGCCCGCATCAGGGCGGGTCAATGTTTATTGTGACCTTGTTTATCATCTTTTACGGGTTGTATCGCCGCAAACACCCCGCTACTGTCCGTACCCTGTTTTTAAAGCAGTGGAGGAAAAACCATGGACTGGAACAATCTCAGCGATCGCATACTCGATGACGGACAGGTGTCGAAGGAAGAGGCATTGGCCGTTTTGGAATCGTCCGATGACGAACTCCTGGAGGTGCTGCAGGGCGCCTACCGCATTCGAAAGAAATATTTTGGCAACACCGTTTCACTACACCTTTTGCGCAACGTCAAAAGCGGCAAGTGCCCCGAAGACTGCGCCTTCTGCTCGCAGTCGACCTCGGCCATCAATGATGTCGAGCGCTACGACATGCAGACGGTCGAAAGCATCGTGGCCGGAGCACAGGCCGCGGCCGACCGCAATGCCAAGCGCTATTGCGTGGTCTCCAGCACCCGCGCGCCCTCCCCCAATGAACTGGAAACCATCTGCGAGGCGTCAATTCAGATAAAACAGAAATATCCGGATCTCGAAATCTGCTCCTCACTCGGCCTGCTGACCGAAGAGAAAGCAAAACGGCTGAAGGAGTCCGGTGTCAACCGCTTCAACCACAACCTCGAGACCTCCGAAAACTATTTCCCCGAAGTCGTGACGACCCACGATTTCGGTGACCGCATCAATACCGCGAAGATCGTCAAGAAGGTCGGGCTCGACCTCTGCTGCGGCGGACTGTTCGGTATGGGCGAAAGCCTGCGGGACCGCGTCGACCTCGCCTTTGCGCTGGCTGATCTGGACGTCGATTCGGTTCCGGTCAATTTTCTCGATCCACGCCCCGGAACCCCGTTCCACGGCAAGCCGAATCCGCTCAAGCCGAACGACTGTCTGCGGGCACTGGCGATGGTGCGCTTCGTGATTCCAAAGACCGAGGTGCGCATCGCCGGCGGGCGCGAAACCACGTTGCGCGACCTGCAGCCGCTCGCACTCTATCCCGCCAACTCCATGTTCACCGCCGGCTACCTGACTACCGGCGGACAGGACTACGATACCGATAAGCGCATGATCGAAGACGCCGGCTTCGAGATCGAAGTTTCCGGCGCAAAAAAAGCTGTCCTGGCATAATTTTCACCCGCAGAGGCGCAGAGCGCGCGGAGAAGAATTCAGAGTTATGACTTCTGCGATCTCAGCGCCTCTGCGAGGGCTTCTTTACGATGAGTTTTTGGAATACTATCGATCGGCCGATCATCGCACTTGCTCCCATGGAGGATGTGACCGATACGGTTTTACGGGAGCTGCTGCTTGGACTGGCCGATCCGGATGCACTGCATGTGGTCATGACCGAGTTTGTTTCCACCGATGGCCTGGTCCACAGGAAAGCCAGAAAACGGGTGATTCATCGGTTGCACATCACGGACTCCGAACGCGCGCTGCTGAAAGAGAAGAACGTCAAAATCGTGGCGCAGATCTGGGGCAACACGCCGGAAAATTATCAGCAGGTGATCAAAGAGATTGCCGAGCAAATGGCGTTTGATGGGATCGATATCAATATGGGCTGTCCTGTTCCCAAGGTGGTGCGGCGCGGCTGCTGCTCCGGACTGATCGGCAATCCATCACTCGCCAAGGAGATCATCCAGGCCGCACAGGAAGCTTCGGACCTCCCCGTTTCCGTCAAGACCCGCATCGGTCTCAAGTCGATCGCCACCGAAGAATGGATCGGCCATCTGCTCGAAACCAAACCGGCGGCGCTGACGATTCACGGCCGCACCCAGAACCAGATGTCGCACGGGCTGGCCGACTGGAGCGAGATCGCCAAAGCCGCCCGCCTGCGCGACCGGATGGATCTGGATATGCCGATACTTGGAAACGGTGATGTCCGCTCATTGGAAGAGGCGCGAAACAGGTGCGCGGATTTCGGGCTGGACGGTGCCATGATCGGACGCGGAATTTTTGAGAATCCGTGGCTTTTCATGGAGAAACAACGGGAGCGCACCAAAGAGGAAAAGCTCGATCTGCTCTGGAAGCATACCGAGCTTTTTGACCGCGTGTGGAACGGAACCAAAAATTTCCATATCCTGCGCCACTACTATTCGATCTACTCCAAAGGCTTCCCCGGTGCCGCCGAGCTGCGTGCCCGGCTCATGCAGACCGAGAGCATTGCGGATGTGGAACAGATTCTCTCAGCAACCTAGCTCCGTTACCTGCGATTACCTTTCTTCCGTCGCTTCTCTTTTTTATTCGAAGTCGCAGGAGCATCCGACCATGTATATTTTTTCCGCACGCTGGAGGGCTCACAGAGATCGCGCACAACCCTCTGCCCACTATCCGATTCTAAAGTCAACCTTATCCAAATACCTCTTAATTCGTCTTGTGTTGATTCCGGATCGGCTCCATCGACACGATAGTAATCCGAGATATTGTAGCTGTATTTTTCCAATACGATTGAGTGCGTCGTTTTACTGATCTTCTGTGAGGGAGGTACCACCTGTATTTCCATAGATCCCGGGAGTATTGACGGTATGGTATCTACTTTTTTCGTGGAGTTATTGTTTCGTTCTTTATCGTAATAAACTCGGTACTCAACCTTCAGGTCAGAAAGTGCCTGTGCGCTCTTATTTTCCAATAAGATTTCATAAGCCATACGGGTATACCCTCTCTGATGAACATCACTGTCCTCGCGCCATTTTTCCAGAATGCTCTTCTTACAATCGACCTTGAAACTTGATTCATTTCGGAAATTCTCTAATGAGCCCCAATCCGTGATATATTGCTGGTCTTCTTCTACAAAAACGGATGGCTTCACTTTGACCCGCTTGCCGTTTTCCCGCTTAAGCTCCACCTTGCCC
>JABDQT010000177.1 GCA_013042165.1 Kiritimatiellales bacterium
ATCGTTGCTCCGTTCGCAATGTAGAACAGCAGAATGTCGAGGAAGTCGAACAGGACATCCGGGTTGGAAAAGTCCAGGTCGATCTGGTCGTCGCTGAAGGTTGTCCAGACGTGTTCATCGCCATGCCGGGTGTGCACGGGAGTGAGCAACGGCAGGTTGCGCGGGCGGGTGACCGCCGACAGATCTATTTCTGGATCAACGGTAATAAAGTAATCGCGATAGGGCGCGATGTTGGACGTGTAGGCGGAGAACCATTTGCTTTTTCGGGAGCAATGGTTCAGCACGAGGTCGAACATCAGGCGGAAACTGCTGCCGAGGTTCTGTACGTCCGTCCACCGGCCCAGCTTGGGATCGACGGCACGGTAGTCGATCACTGAAAACCCGTCGTCGGAGGAATAGGGGTAGAACGGAAGAATGTGCACGGTGTCGATTGCGCCGACCAGATAGCGGTCGGTAAACCGCTTCAGTACGGCCAGGGGCGGCTCGTCCTCATGCTGCACCATGTCGCCATAGGTAATCAGTATCGCTGTGGTTTCATCCCACATTTTGGCCTGCCGAAAACCGGCCAGACCCACCCCGTAGCGGCCGATAGTGGCGACCATGCGCTCGATCAGGTGCTCGACTTCGCGGGGGCCGTAGAGTCGGTTAAAACGTTCGCGCATGCGTTCCAGCGCGTTGATGTCGAGATTTTTGATCATGGTTCCAGTCCCCTGATGTTGGTGATAAGGGTGCGGAGGCTGCGGCGCAGGGCGGCATAGCCGAAAAAGCGGGTGGCCACGGCATAGTTGTGCTCGACCGTAGTTTTACGATAGACCTCGTCCTGCAGGAGGCGGTGCACGTCTTCGACGACCTGCCGGGTCAGATAGCCGTCCATCAGCGGCACACGGAATCCCTTGGGCTCGATGTCGCGCGCAAAGATGGAGTAGCGGTTAATGAGAATCGGAAGCTTGAAGTAGACCGCCTCAAGAAAGGCGTTCCCGAATCCTTCGTACAGGCTTGGATAGGTGACAAAGTCGACAAACGGATAGAGATCCCACAGCGTGTAGATCTTCCGGCCATCGGAGTTTTTCTGTCGGATTTCGCCGATCCGGTCATCGATGATGCGCAGGTCGACATTGGAATCGTGCGCAAGCTCCTGAAGCATGTACTGATATTCATAGCCTTCGTCGCCGGCCGCATGCGAAATCACAAGCTTCATGCGCGGATCGTTCAGCGATTCCAGTAGCTTGATCGAATGTTCGATCCCCTTGCGCGGTACGATACGCGTCGGCTGAAGAATCAGAATGTCGTCTTCCGCAAAACCGAGATCGCTGCGCAGATCCTTCGTATAGTCATCCGGCTCCGGTGCCGGCGTTTCAAAGTCGAACACGTTGGGGATCAGCTCGGAGGAAAGACCCTTGCGCCAGGAAAGCTCCTCGCGGGCCGCCTGATTAATCACGACATGTTGCAGCTGATCGTCGCGCGGCGGAAAGGCCATATCCAGATAGTCCGGAACACCGTTTACGGAAAAACGGACACGCTCCCAGTAGAAGTCGTGATGATGCGCAATCGCCGGCAGCCGGGTTTCGGCCAGAAACTCAGTGATGGCTAGGCCCAGCGGTACATGCATGGGAATGGTCAGCGCATTCTGAAAAACCATGATGCGCAGATCGAAGCGGTTCACATATTCATAGAGCGTGGTTTTGAGATATTCCGCCATGTCTCGAATGCGGCGGCTGACGATCGGATCGCGGAACGACTTGCCCCAGATCCGTTCATTGATCCAGACATTTTCGGGATGCTCGAAATGCGCTTCGGGTACGCAGTAGCTGACATCGGGAGAGCGGTCGAGCCGTCCGGCATACCAGAAGCTGCGATGCTCGTAGTCCCAAAGAACTTTGGCCCACTTGGCGCTCTCCAAAGAGACGCCGTCGGTGCCGGCAAAACGCGTTGAAACAAATCCGATATTTTCGCTCATAATCGCCTCATCAATTCTGCAGAAAGCATAACGGCCCCCCATCCCATGAAAAGTTATTTTTGTTTTTAATACCTCTCTTGATATTGCAAGTCCCTCTGCTACTATCGCGCCCACGTCAATCAACGGGGATTTGGATGAAAAAAGAGTTTAGCGATATGAACGAAATTCTGGAATTGCTTCCCGAGCTTCGCACCCAACTCGGTGATATACAGGAAACCCTGATCGCCAACCTGATTATGCTCAGCGAAATACCCTCGCCGACCTTCGAGGAAGCGGCCCGCATCAAACTGCTGCAGCAACGCCTGTTGGAGAGCGGACTGCAGAATGTCTCGTCGGATGAAGCCGGGAACGGCGTCGGTATCATTCCGGGCAAGGACCCGAAGCGCAATATTCTGCTGGTGGCGCATGCCGACACTGTCTACTCCGAGAAGTCCGACCATGCCCTCAGCGTATTGACGGATGAAATCAAAGGGCCCGGCGTCGCCGATAACAGCCTCGGCATGGCCGTTCTGGCCACCCTGCCCAACATGCTCGAAAAGCTCGGCATCAAGCTGAAGTCGAATTTGGTCCTGCTCTCGAGCACCAAGGGGCTGGGTCGCGGGAATCTTGATGGACTTCGCTTTTTCATGGAAAACAACTCGATCCCCTTCGATGCGGGGATATGTATCGAAGGCGCACAGCTCGGGCGGTTGAGCTATACCGCCGAAGGCATGTTCCGCGGTCATATTTCGTGTACCCTCCCCGAAGTGCTCGACTGGCAAAAGGCCGGACAGAACAGTGCCATTATTGCGCTGAATGATGTCATTAACCGGATTCTTGAAATCCCCATTCCACGCCGACCCCGTACCACCGTGGTGCTGGGTGCCGTCCGGGGCGGGAAAAGTTACAACGTGATGGCCACACGATCGAGCCTGCGCTTCGAAGTGCGCAGCGAGAGCGCTGAAATGGTGGAGTCGATCCGCAGCCGGATTGATGATATCATTGCCGATGCTGCATCAACACACAGCGCCGATTTTGAGTTCAATGTGGTCTCCTCCCGGGAACCCGGCGGAATCGATGTTAGTCATCCGCTGGTCAAGTGCTGTCGACAGGTCATGGAATCGCTCGACTTGACTCCAACCATCCGCCCGAGCATGTCGGAGGTTTCCGAGCTGATTGCCCGAGGCCTGCCCGCCGTGACACTCGGCATCACCGAAGCCAGCAACCTGCACGACTTGAACGAAACCATACGTATTCAACCCATCTATACCGGACTGGCACAGCTGC
>JABDQT010000178.1 GCA_013042165.1 Kiritimatiellales bacterium
CTGAAATGTCTTTTGTTTCGCGACAATTAGAAAGCAAGTTTGTTTTACTGGCACAATGATTGCTGATAAGCATATGCCATCGAGAGGATGTTGCGATGAAATATTATGCTTACGAACTAGCGAAAAAAACCATTCAGGGGATTTGCCGTGATGCCGCCGACGGCAAGTATGATACCCGCGAGAAGTTCATGGGCATGCTTGCACAGAATCCGCATATCGCGGTGCAGGGCTACAACGCGTTCGGCAAAATATTTTATTGGAACGATGCCTCGATCGATGTCTACGGTTATCGGGAAGAAGATGCGGTGAATTCCGATCTGATCGAATTGCTGCTGCCGCCGGGCATGCAGCCATTCGCACGGGATGCTGTTCAAGCGGCACGCAAAACGAAAAGAATGCCTGCCCCCGGACCTTGCGATCTGATTCGAGTGAGTCAGGAAGTGGTTACCGTCTATTCCGGTCACGTGGTTTTCTTTTGGGAAAATAACACGACACCGGAATTTTACTGCCTCGACCTGCCGCTGGAATCAAAGCCCGCTCAGCGTTAGCCGAGCCTTCGAAGCTACAGCCATTTGATGATTTCTTCGGCCGGAAGACGCGGACGCGTCTTCCGCTTTTCAGTGATCGGCCACCCCACCGTAATCAGACCGACCGGCTCGATGCCCTTCGGCCAGTCTACAATGGCCCGCACCTTTTTGGGCTTGATCCAACCGATCCAGCAGGTTCCGAGCCCGAGCTCCTCCGCCTGCAGCACCAGATGTTCCCCCGCAATACCCAGATCCAGCAAGGGATAGTCAACCCCGGAAATCTTCGGTGCAATCTTGTGCGTGATGGCCGACTTTTCCATCCCCAGCGCAATGATCGCTCCGGCATTGATCGCCCATTTCATCGGGATGCCCGCAAGAAATGCTTCATCGACCAGCCGCATGCGCATGGCTTCGTCCTCCACCACCGCAAACCGCCATGGCTGCTTGTTGCAGGCCGAGGGCGCCAGGCGAGCCGCCTCCAGCATCAGCTCCAGATATTCCCGCGGCAACGGTTTCGGTTCGTAGGCGCGGCAGCTCGTGCGCTGCTGAACCAAACTCATAAACGGTTTATTTTTCATCCAGCACTAAGTAGCAAAACTGCCACCCGCCAACCATGCTGAAATCCGCCCGCAGGCCTGTTTTATCTAAATGACACGATCGTGCCATCTAGATGACCCATGACGATTCCTCCTCCGTATGAAAGTTTTTACATTTGATTTGCTCCGCTCTGATCTCTATCTTCTGCTAAATCGTCTTAAATCTTAGCTCGTCAAAACATTAGGGGGATACATGACATCAGTAATCACATCCATTTGGTGGATCGCACCCATCGCATCCATCTTCGCACTCATCTTCGCGGTCTATTTCTACAAAAAGATGATGGGCGCGAACGAAGGCAACGACACCATGATCGAAATTGCGGGTCATGTCCGCGACGGGGCGATGGCCTACCTCTTCCGGCAATACAAGGTCGTCATCATTGTGTTTGTTGTGCTGCTGGTCATTCTGCAGGCCCTTGCGCTCTTCGGCATTCAGAATCCGTTCGTTCCGATCGCCTTCCTGACCGGCGGTTTCTTTTCCGGCCTGTGCGGATTCATCGGTATGAAAACCGCGACCGCGGCTTCTTCGCGCACGGCGCAGGGTTGCTCCGAGAGCCTGAACCGCGGCCTGCAGGTTGCCTTCCGTTCGGGCGCCGTAATGGGGTTGGTCGTGGTCGGTTTCGGCCTGCTCGATATCTGCCTGTGGTATCTCATTCTCGACAAAGCGGTCTACACCCCCGCAAACATGGCCGAAGGCTGGACGCTGCTGGGCATGGAAATGGTTCCTGTCGGATGCACCGTGGCGGAAAAGCTCGTTCACATGACGACGACCATGATCACCTTCGGCATGGGTGCCTCCACGCAGGCGCTGTTTGCACGCGTCGGCGGCGGCATCTACACCAAGGCAGCCGATGTCGGGGCCGACCTCGTCGGCAAGGTGGAAGCCGGCATCCCGGAAGATGACCCGCGCAACCCGGCCACCATCGCCGACAACGTGGGCGATAACGTGGGCGATGTCGCCGGTATGGGCGCCGATCTCTACGAATCCTACTGCGGCTCCATTCTCGCCACCGCCGCACTCGGCGCGGCCGTCGGCGCGCACAAGGTCATGTCCGGCAGCGGTACGGAAGCCGATGCCATCGGGCTCGTCACCGCTCCGATGATCGTGGCCGGCGTCGGAACCGTGCTCTCCATCATTGGCATGTTCCTTGTCCGCTGCAAAGAAGGTGCCTCGCAGAAAAACCTGCTCAAGGCGCTGCTGACCGGTACGCTGGGAAGCTCGATCCTGATCGTACTCACCCTGATCGGCATGTGGCAACTCGACATGATCTCAGGCGGCATCGTCCTTTCCGTCATCTCCGGTCTTTTCGCCGGTGTCATTATCGGACAGGCCACCGAATACTACACCTCCGATGAATTCAAACCGACCCAGGGCATCGCCGACCAGGCGGTCATGGGGCCGGCAACGACGATCATCGACGGTCTGGCCACCGGCATGTATTCCGCCGGCATCCCGGTCATTACCATCGTCATCGGCATCATCTGCGCCTTCGGTTTTGCGGGCGGTTTTTCCGACCTGTCGATGGGCCTCTACGGCATCGGTTTCGCTGCGGTCGGTATGCTGGCCACGCTCGGCATCACGCTGGCCACCGACGCCTACGGTCCGATCGCCGACAATGCCGGCGGCAACGCCGAGATGGCGCACCTACCGCCGGAAGTGCGGGAACGTACCGATGCGCTTGACTCGCTCGGCAACACGACCGCCGCGACCGGCAAGGGCTTCGCGATCGGTTCTGCCGCCCTCACCGCCATGGCGCTGCTCGCCGCATACATTGAGGAAGTCAAAATCTGGATCGGCAAGCTGGCCGGCGACGGCGAATTCATGGGCTTCACCAAAGAGTTTGCCGAACATGCGGGCATCATGGATTTCGTGAAAGCCTACGAGCTGCACATTATGAATCCCCTGCTCCTATGCGGACTGTTTATCGGCGGGATGATGGCGTTTGTCTTCTGCGCCATGACCATGAAGGCGGTCGGCCGCGCGGCCGGTGCGATGGTCGAAGAGGTCCGTCGTCAGTTCCGGGAAATCCCGGGCATCATGGAAGGCACGGGCACGCCCGACTATGCCAGCTGCGTTGCCATCTCCACCAAGGGCGCCCAAAAGGAAATGCTCGTGCCCTCCCTGCTCGCCATCATCATTCCGGTCGTCACCGGCCTGATCCTCGGCGTACCCGGTGTGATGGGATTGCTTGCGGGCGGTCTGACTACCGGCTTCGTGCTGGCCACCATGCTCAACAATGCCGGCGGCGCATGGGATAACGCCAAGAAATATATCGAGAAAGGCGCGCACGGCGGCAAGGGCTCCGAGGCCCACAAGGCCGGCGTCGTCGGCGATACCGTCGGCGATCCGTGCAAGGACACCTCCGGCCCCTCGCTTAACATTCTCATCAAGCTGATGCCAATGGTCAGCGTGGTCTTCACCCCGGTCGTCGTCAAGTTCTCCCCGGTCATCCAGGAGCTGCTGCACATCACGACCAAATGATCTCTGATCCCTGGATTCATGAAAGGCTGATGACGTGGATGACCTTTTTCACTTTTTTATAAGGGGAATTTGTCCTATCCGCTCGAAAAGCATCGATTTCCGGGCAACGAAGGTGCCGCCATCAACATTGACCGAAAACGGTTTGTCATGGTCGGGGATGAGCTCGAGTCGGCTTTTTGCGACGACGGGAACGAGTCCCCAGCGATCGGGATCGTCCATGATGGAGCCGTCGCGGGCATGCTTGATCTGGGAAATCAATTTGGATGCGCCGATGTTCCGCAATCCGTAGCAGTAGAACTCACCGGAACCGAGAGGTTCCTTCGAGTATGGCAGATCGGGACCAAGGTATCCGTTCACGAGCATGATTGCCTGAAAGGCGTCTTCTGCCGCAGACTGGCCGTCGGCCAGGATTCGCCAACGTGTTTTTCTGCGAGCCGGTGCCTTGACGAGGCGTTCAATCAATGCAAGTGCCGTACCAGTCATGAAAGGGCCGAGGTCGCCGAAAAACTGGCTGAGAATGCCTTTGTAGTATTTCGTGTATCGATTCTCGGTGTAGTATGGAATCCGTCCGAAAAGCTCCGCACCTCCATAACCGATGAAGTGTCGCGCGCCTTCATCGCCAGCCGGGCTACTGGCGCGGAGGATGTCTGCGGGCAGGTAGCGGTCGGCCGTGATGGATTCGGCGAAAACCCGGATCGCGCTTTCAATCTCGTCGGGCATGTCGAGCACTTTGCCGATTAGATCAGCCGAGCCCTTGCGCAGAAACCCAAGGCGGATACCGGCCGGCTCGACACCGGATTCGATGCAGCCTTCAAGCACAGCGCGGAAAGTTCCGGAACCCCCGGCGGAAATCGGGATCCGACCGCCGTCTTTCAGCGCGGCGCAGGCGGCCTCGCGTGCTGCGGAATGGCTGTCGACCTCGTGAAGCCGGATATCCCGATAGCCCTGTTCCGCGAACAGCGGAACGATCCGTTCGATCTTTTTCCAATCGGCAATCGAGCCGGAAATGGTCGTGGCAATTACATCAATTCGTTTCATTATCTGCGCTCCTTATGAAGGCCACCGCTTCTTCGGTGAGTTTTTCCAGACTCTCGTCCCCGGCCAGGCGCAGGACGGGTAGGGTTTGCTGCACGACATCGCAGACGAGGTGGTAAGCTTTTCTCAGCTTAGTGAGCTTTTCGATGTTTTCGTGAGCCTGCACCTTTTCCCCGCGTGCAGTAATGCGCTCGATGCAGATGACCGGATCCACATCCAGAAAGATGACCGCATCCGGCAAGTGCAGGTGGGTGAGATTCAGTTTGCGCAAAGCCTCCAACTCCGGGAACTTCTTCAATATCGGATCCCGCTTCCCGCAGACATGTTGTCCGGTCAGAATGTCCATGGCCGCCGCGCATATGTTTTCAGTGAAGGCGTCCTCGTGATATAGGATGGCCCAGCCGACCATGTTGAGTAGCGGTGACCCGTCCATAAAGATCCGATCGGGCCGGTACCACCGATGCACATCAGAGAGCAGACGGTCGCGCAGCAAGAGCTCGGCCAGCTTCGGAATCTTATAGTGAGCAAGGCTTTTGGCGCTCTTGGCCTGCCTCCCCACCCACTTACGTACTTCGTTTGCGACAAGCGGCTGGGCGTCGCATGGTGCGCGATCCTTGAACAACTCCAGGCTGTCGCCGATGAAGCAACTGTCGCCCTCGAAGCAGCCCGCCAGACGGCGCGACAGGGTGCTCTTACCGGAGCTGTCGATTCCGATGACCGCAACAGAAAGCGGCTGGTGCGGCTCGGCCATTCGCCGCTGGCGGTATGCCCGCTCCTCCTCGGCCAATGCTTCTAGGTGGTCGTGGAGACGTGAGGATATTTCCTTGCTTTTACCACGGAGCAACTGCGGCGGACCTATGGTGATGTGATTCCAGAGCGGCAACGGTACCGGAGCTGATTTGGGAAATGCGCGCTCCGGACCTTCAAGGTAGACGGGAACTACGGGCACATCGGGATTATGGCAGGCAATCAGCCCCACCCCGCCTTGGAATGCCTGCAGCTCGCCGGCCGCCCCGCGCGTGCCTTCGGGGAAAATGATGATCGAGCGCCCATCGTCGAGCCGTCGCTGGATTTCTTTTATTGCGGTAATGCCGCCCTCTGAGCGGTCGATCCATACTGGCCGTAGGAGAAATTGGACCGCCTTGAAAAGCCAGGGAGGATTGGAAAAGTAGTCACGGGCGGCAACCGCATGCGTCCGGGCAATTTTGTTCAACGGCAACGCGGAGTAGAGCAGAAAGATGTCCAGATGACTGTTATGGTTCGCGGCGAGGACAAATTGGTCGAGTTCTTCGAGGTTTTCGCGCCCTACCACGTTAACCCCAAATAGCAGATGAAGGAGCGGCCGGATTAGCAGCAGGTGAAGGGCTTTGCGCAGGATGTCCATTAGAGGTCGCCCCACTTCAGGAACCAGCGCAGATAGTGAAAGACGATGGGAGCGGTGAACAGGTAAGACTTAAGCCCGTCAATGGTGCGCCCCCTGCCCGGTTGCAGCCGGTCGGCACGAATGCCCAGGTCCTGCTCAACCGCGTGAAGCGTAAAGCGCCCCAGACAAACCGAAACCGGGATAAGGATTCCAAGCATCGCGGAATGGACCAGCGGAATCGCTGTCCATCGGGCAAGGCTAACATAAAGCGGGCAGAGAATTGCCATCCTTACCAGCGTTCTCAAAGCCAACGATTTGAACTTGCCGGATGTATAGACTCCATCGGCAATGGCAACCGCAACGACCATCAACAAGGTCATCCGCGCAGAATAAAAGAGAAGATAGGCCAGGTGGCCGATGCAAGAGACATAGAAAAAAAGTCCGAAATTCAACGCACCCACAGAAAACACGATGCCCTGCGAACGACCTCCGAGCGCGACAAAGAAAGGCATCAGCAGAAAGACATAGACGGGAATGGCGATAATGAAAAATCCGTACCATTCGATTTGGATGAGGTAGAACATGAATGGAATCGACAGATACGAAGCCAGAATTCCCCAGCGGTCTTCGAGTCGGATATCCACGAGCGACAGGTATTCCCGTAAGGCGCAAAAGCTGACAAAGGCCAGCAACCACATCGCGCCGCAAAAAGAAAACCAGTCCGCAAGTGCAATCGCTGAAAAGAAAATCCAGAGAGAACGTAAGGCGGAAGGAGCTTCCAACCTGCCTTTGCTGAAAAGGGCTGCCAGCTGGACGCCGGCTAACACAAACAGTGCGATCAACGAATATATCGATGGACTGACATCCAGCATCTCTTCCTCCCGGCTTGGGGGCGAACAATCTCGCCTCAGGCGATTATTATTCCTACAGCTTCTCGGCTATTCTGGGAAGGCCTGTCAGGCTTTCCCCTCTCTTTCAGCTCCAAAGAGAATTTCGAACTCTGGGGAAATTTCATAGACGTGCTCCTCTTCGCCTTCGGCCTGCCGGATAAAATTGTTCTTCTTCAGCTCTCGAAGCACATTGCTGACATTCTGCTTTGATTTGCCGGTGGCGTCGACGAGATCCTGGTTTGAAAAGGGATCAACCGGCAGGCTGAGCATAAATTTTTTCTGCCCGGACGTGAGGCAGTTCAGCTTTTCCTCGGTCAGCTTTTTCAGGGCGTCGAGGGCCTGTCCGGTTTTAAGCGTCCCCACCCGATTGGGTGAAATATTTTCGAGGATCAGCATCTCGATGTCGTTCATCACATGCCGGATGCGGCTGTCATGGATCCGGCAGAGCCGCCTGATCAGATCGTCATCCACCGGTTTGATGAATTGCCGGTCTACATGGGCAAGCACTTCGTAGCGCTTGTTGATGATGGCGATGGTTTCGTTTTCGGTGAACGGGCGCACATGGATCGGATTGCTGTAAAAGATGCTCCGCACCCGCTCCTGGGGCGATATGACCTGTTGAAAGAATCCGCTTCTGGCGACAAACACGTAATAGGCATCCTTTATCTGCAGCACGTCCCGGATATCGTCGAAGAACGCGCGGCAGGCATCGGCATCCTTGTCCAGCAGGATTTCAATGTTGTCCAAATGAATCAGCACGCCTCGGTAGCCGTCTTCCCGGCACATTCCGATGACCCGGCGGATATAATCCTCCAGCTGGGTATTTGAAATTTCGCCTTTGTGGATCGTGGTCGCTTTCCCCTGGCCAAACTGGACCCCGGAGCCGGCAATCGAAAATCCATAGGTTTTCCCGCTCTTGCTTTGGTAGTAGGTTCCGGTTGTCGCAATGACCTCCATCAGCAACCGGTTGTTTTCAATTGCCTTGTCATCCAGCTCGGTAATGAATGTCCGCGCCAGGCAGCTCAGGATGTCGATCAGGAACTGCCGTTTCGTCCAATCCTTCTCCGCCGAAATTTCGCTGATGGGCGTAAACAGCGGACGGGAGGTTTTGCGCCATTCGTTTCGGTGATGGTTTACGAGCGAGGTCTTGCCGACCCCGATTTTTCCTTCCACCAGAACACACCCCCCGCCCTCCGATTTCAGGAACTGATCCAGTTTTTCGCTGGGATTCAGCTCATCTGTTTCTTCCCGGGGAAGATAGGCGTTACTCACGGAGAGGTCGGATTGGCTGAATAAGCTCAGCGGCCTGGTTTCGAAGGGATTGCTCAAGAACCCATAATTCGCCCAAATCAATGATTCGCGATCTAAATCCTGTTCCATGCCCCATCCTCCGATTTTGTGCGTACATTTCGGTAAACCGGCATTCAATGTACTTCGATTTACCCTTTGGATAAAGGCCGGAATGGGTACATTTCGGTAAACCTGTCTTTGGTGTACCCTCCCCCGTACTCTGAATCGTGCCTTGATTCAAACATCGTGCCATGCCGCCAATGCTGACGTTTCAACAGACTTGAAGGCTCTCTTTAAACGGATTCCGGCAACGGGAACGCAGCAGTCAAGATTAGTGAAATAAATAAAGTTCGCGCTTTTTACGAAGGTCATTCAGGATTCGGCCTGAAAAATTAATCGATCACGGGGGTTGCTCTCGTACTAAAATCCCTATAAACAACCGCGTCAATTCATGAGACCACCTTGGATTGCCAAAAATGGGGGAAATCATGGGATTTCACATTGTCATCAAAACCATATTCGAAATCGCGCTGATGGGGGCCTTTGTCCTCTCGCTGGGCTATTTCATTGTGACTGCCTTTGCGCTGGCACTCTCCCGCTTCAGGGATAAGCCGGAAATCATTGACGATACATCGCTCTACCCGACTGTCACGGTACAGATTCCCACCTATAACGAGATCGCGGCACTGAATTGTGCGGCCCGGTGCCTGGAATTTGACTATCCTCCCGAAAAGCTCCAGATCATGATCGGCGACGACAGCAGCCAGCCCGCAGTCTCGGCGACGATCGACGCCTTTGCTGCAGCAAATCCGCGCATCGAGATCAGTCGGCGCGGCGATAATGCGGGCTTCAAGCCAGGCAACCTGAACGTGATGCTGCCGAAGGCGAAGGGCGACTACCTGCTGATTCTCGACTCGGACTTTCTGCCGAAGAAAGATTTTCTGAAACGGCTGGTCGTTCCGGTCATCAAGGATCCGTCGCTGGCCGGTGCACAGGCGGCATGGCGCATCCTCAATGTGCACGACAACCACAGCACGCTGATGGGTACGGGCATCGTGAACATTATCCATTCCGTGATTCTCCCGTTCCTGAACGCCGCCACGAACCAGTGCGTCTTTTGCGGGTCGGGCGAGCTGGTAAAGAAGAGCTATCTTGAAGAGCGCGGCGGCTGGACAGCCGGTGCCCTGACCGAGGACGTCGATTATTCACTACGCGTGATCACCGAGGGTAAGCGCATCGCCTATGTCTCCGACCTGCGTATTCGCTGCGAAGTGCCCTACACGCCGGGCGACCTTTTCCGGCAGCAAATGCGCTGGGCCTACGGCGTCATGCGGGCCTTCATGGCACACGGCAAGAAGCTGTTCTTTTCGCGGACCATTCAGAAGCGCACAAAGTTTGCCGCCTTTCTGTTCGGCAGCGGCTATGTGATGGTAGCTCTACTGCTGCTGACGAGTGTCTTTGGTCTGCTTAATCTTATTTCAGGATTTTTCGGAATCGACCCCGCTGCAGCCAACAGCTCTTCCTACACCGTCGGTCATTTTGTATATGACACCGCGGTCAATCTGCTGCTGACCTGCGGAATGATTGTCTCTTCGATCGCAGCGGGATTCATCAACGGCTTTGGTTTGCGCAGCATTGGGCGGCTGATTGCCGCTTCGTTTTCGATCGGGGTCGTCTGCATGTTTTTTGTCGGACGAGGCCTGATGACCGCATGGTTCGGCCTGCCGATGAAGTGGTTCATGCTGAAAAAGGCCGGCAATGAAACCCCCGCAACAGGCTTGCCGATAAAGGCTTAAACGGTCACCACAGACTCAGCCTGAAATATTTCGTAATTTTACTCCTCAGTCAGCGAACGTCTGGCGTGAACTCTTTTTCGGTAATGTTGTCGAATGGAGTAGAACCGAAGGAGGTACGAGATGTTTCTCAAACATGTCCCGACGGGCGAATTGGTCGAGGTAATCGACCTGCAGGATGTGATCAACCCCGTTTCACAGACCATCCGGGCCCGATCGCATGCAGGAGAAGTTATCCAGCGCCCTGAAAACTTTCTGAAGTCGGAACTGGCGTTTCCTTCAGACGAAGCATTGCCGAAGTGTTGGTGCGATGCCCATTTCTTCGAACATGCAGCGGCGTGATCCGTGCCCCGTTTGAGTTGGCTCAAACGGGGCTTTTATTTTAGATCCATTCCGTGTATTGCGTGGTGTCGGTTTTCGCACCACGTTTTTTTATGAAGGAGCATTTCTTCTGGCTATGAGGTTTACATTCCTGGGTACCGGCACGTCGCACGGAATTCCGATGATCGGTTGCTCGTGCTCTGTATGCTCCTCCGAAGATCCTAAAAACAAACGGCGCCGCTGCAGCCTGTATGTGGTTGCCGAAGAGCAGCACATCGTGATCGACACCCCGCCTGACTTC
>JABDQT010000180.1 GCA_013042165.1 Kiritimatiellales bacterium
GCTTTCACGGCAACTTCAAGTTCTTCCATCATATCTATTCCACCGTTACGGATTTGGCCAGATTACGGGGTTGATCGATTTCACAGCCACGGGCGGCTGCAATGTGGTAAGCCAGCAACTGCAGCGCAACCACGGTCGGAACAGGCGTAATGCAGGGCGGACAATCGGGCACCACAATAACGTCGTCAAATCCGTCGGCCACCCCTTCATCGCCTTCGCTGACCACTGCGATGACCGGCGCATTGCGCGCCTTGCACTCTTCGGCGTTTCCGAGCGTTTTGTCCTTGCCCGGGATATTGTTCAGAAGAGCCACCACCGGCGTATTTTCCTGCAACAGGGCAATGGGTCCGTGCTTCAGCTCGGCGGCGTGATAGCCTTCCGCATGAATATAGCTGATTTCCTTCAGCTTCAGCGCCCCTTCCAACGCGACCGGGAACAGATAGCCGCGGCCGATAAAGAAGGTGTCCTCGCACTGGGCATACTTCTGTGCCACCGCCTTGATCGCATCATTCTGCGTGAGCACCTTTTCAACCAGTTCGGGCATGCGCTCGATCCAGCCGCACAACTCCTCGCCTTCATGGCGCGGCATGCGGCGGGTGCGGGCCAGCTTCAGGGCCATCATCAGCATCACGGAAACCTGACACGTGAAGGCCTTGGTGGAGGCGACGCCGATTTCGGGACCGGCGTGCAGGTAGACACCCCGCCCGGTTTCGCGGGCGATGGTCGAACCGACCACGTTGCAGAGACCCGAGACAATCGCACCCTTGTGCTTTGCTTCGCGCACGGCCGCCAGCGTGTCCGCCGTTTCGCCCGACTGGCTGATTGCAACCACCAGATCGGTCGGCGTTATGATGGGGTTGCGGTAGCGGAACTCGGCGGCCTGTTCCACTTCGGAAGGAATACCCGCCATCTCTTCGATCGCATATTCCCCCACCATGCCGGCATGCATTGACGTGCCGCATCCGACCACCAGCACACGGCCGATCAGCGCGGTCTCGCGCGGTGAAAAATCGAGTCCCGACAAAACCGCCGTGCCCATATCAAAATCGAGTCGACCACGGATCGCGTTGCCGATGGCATCGGGCTGCTCGAACATTTCCTTGAGCATGAAATGCGCATAGTCCCCTTTTTCGGCGGCGCCCTCTTCCCAATCCATCGCCGTGACCTCACGGTTGATCGGGGCATGCTGCAGATCAAGCATCTCCACCCCGTCATCCGTAATCACCGCCATGTCGAAATCTTCCAGATAGACGGCGTCACGCGTATGCGGAATGATGGCCGAGGCATCGCTGGCCACGAGGGTTTCATCCTTGCCGATGCCGAGCACAATCGGGCTGCCGCAGCGGGCGGTGACCAGCTTCCCCGGCTCATGATCGGTCATGACCACAATGCCGTAGGTTCCCTTGATTTTCTTGAGCGCTTCGCTAACTGCATCTTCCAGGTTGCCCTGATAGCAGTAGCCAATCAACTGGATCAACACCTCCGAATCGGTATCGGATATGCATTCAACACCATGCTGTGCGAGACCGTTGCGAACTTCCTTGTAGTTTTCAATGATGCCGTTATGCACCATGGCAAAATGGCCGCTGGCATCCAGATGCGGATGCGCATTGAGCTCGTTCGGGGGTCCATGCGTGGCCCAGCGCGTATGGCCGATCCCCAAGGTGGCGTTCAGAATGGAAGCATCCGTTGAAGCATTCACCCCAGCGCGGAGATCCTTGATTTTCCCGGCATTCTTCACCAGCCCGATCTGCCCGTCGAACAGGCAGGCAATGCCGGCCGAGTCGTACCCGCGATATTCCATCCGTCGCAATCCATCGACGAGAATCTCGGAGGCCTTGCGCTTTCCAAAATAACCTACTATTCCACACATGGTATCACCTCACATTGACAGGCTGCCGCCCTCGGTCGATCAGCCCCCGGGGCTGAAACCTTCCTTGCTTCTTCAAAATGTACTGAATACCCGACATGGGATATTCATCCGCAACAGCTATTCTTCCGTTGTCACGCGATGCTTCGTGCGGTGTTCCAGCGCATCGGCCGGGAACTCCGCTTCAACCAGCGTACCGAGCATTTCGAGCAATACGCCCACCCGATCCTCCGCCGCCATCACCTTGATGACCTTCACTTTCAAACCACGCATGGAGCCGTCGAGAATTGTCGTCTCATCGCCGACCTCCAAAGGGATTCCGGCATCCACCGTGCCCTCGTCATTCAGATCCTTCCTGATCGAATCGATGACCGTATCAGGAATGGCCACATAGCGCTCATTGAAAACCGGAATATTCATCACTCCCGGCGCATAGGATACGGCGCGTTTCATTTCGAACATGTCGAAACGCGCAAACATATAGCCGGGAAACATGGCCTCCTGAAACCAGACCGGCCCACGAACGGTTTTGCGGCGAAAACGAATCTGCGGACAGAAGACTTCCAACCCATGCAGCGAGGCGATATTCGCCGCCGCCATGCGCTCCTTCTTGGGCTTGGTTCGCACGCAATACCAATGCTCACCCTTTGGAAATAGTTCTGTTGATTCCATAGTTCTTCAGTTGCCGATAAGTTTAAGAATGATCGGGAGGGTTTTACCGGCGCGGCGCTGCCAGTTTTCGAGCAGGTCAACCTTGTCTATAACCTCATCCTTGTCCGCGGCCTCGTAGGCATCCAGCAGTTCGCGGATCCTTTCAATGCGGTCCTTGCCGCTGACGACATGCGGCTGGATCTGCTCACTTGCGAAACCCGCCGCAATCTTGCGCAACGAGGTTTCGGCCACGTAATAGTCTTTGCGGTCGCCGGGAATATAAACGGTACGGATGGCCCCGAAGGAGCGAAGAATTTTGAGCCCTTGACTGGTCGATCCCTTGCTGATGTTCAGCCGGAGGCGGCAGTCGTCGAGGCAGAGCGGCTCGCTGGAGATAAAGAGAATACCATACAGCTCGCCCACGGAGCGCGGCAGACTAAGCACATCGGCCATGCGCACAAACAGCGCTATGACCTCGCTTTCGATTTCACTTAGAGATCCCTCTTTTGCAGTCATCTCATTCATGTTGTTCAATAAATACTGAACATTTCGGTTCTTTCAAGCTTT
>JABDQT010000002.1 GCA_013042165.1 Kiritimatiellales bacterium
ACTACTGGTTCGTAGCTTCTTTGCCTCTTGCCCGCTGACTACCTGCCTTTTTCAATGGCGTAAAAACCAAATCGATGACACAGCTGGAGCATCGCCAAATCTTGTAGTTCTTCAACGACCACGCGCCACGCTTTGGATCTGTTACAGGATGGATCCGGCGAGGTCGGCCAGCTCGGAGCGCTCACCCTTGGTCAGATTGACGTGCGCATAGAGGCGCTGCCCCTTCATTTTTTCGATCAGGTAGCTCAAGCCGTTGGAGTGGCTGTCGAGATAGGGATGGTCGATCTGGAAAATGTCGCCGGTGAAGACAATCTTGGTGCCTTCGCCCGCCCGGGTGATGATGGTCTTGATTTCGTGTGGGGTCAGATTTTGGGCTTCGTCGATAATGAAGAAGGTGTTCACGAGGCTGCGCCCGCGGATGTAGGAGAGGGGCTCGATAACCAGTTTCTTGTCGTCCACCAAGCGGGTGACCTGACTGCGCTTGGCATCGCCCTGAGCATGTTCGATGACGGTGAGGTTGTCGAACAGCGGTTTCATGTAGGGATCGAGCTTGGACTGGATGTCGCCGGGCAGGAATCCGATGTCTTTGTTGCTCAGCGCGACGATCGGGCGGGCCATGAGAATCTGCCGGAAGCTTTTCTTGCGCTTGAGCGCGCCGGCAAGGGCGATGAGCGTCTTGCCGGTGCCCGCCTTGCCGGTCAGGCTGACGAGGCGCACGGAGTCGTTCAGGATGGCGTCGAGGGCATAGGTTTGCTCGGCGTTACGCGGGGTGATTCCAAATGACGGCACCTTGTCGACGTGCTTGATGAGGTTGAGCTCGTCGTCATAGACCGCGAGGGCGGATTTACGTTCGCCGCGCAGAATGAGGTATTCGTTAGGAACGAGGGGCTTTTCGGTCTTGAGCAGATCCGATGAAAACTCGTAGGGCGGGGTGTACATCAGCGTAATCAGCTCGGGGTCGACATGTTCCTCGATCCGGGTGCCCGTGTAAAGCTGCAGGATGTCGCTGACGTGATCGTTCTTGTAGTCCTGCGCCATCAGGCCGACGGCTTTGGCCTTCATGCGGAGGTTTACATCCTTGGTGACAAGGAAGACCTCCCGATCCGAGAATTCCTGAGCAACCTGATAACCGATGTTGAGAATATGATGATCCGGTTTTTTGGAGGAAAAGTTGGCGGCAATGCTTTCGTCGAATTCACGGTCGAGTTTGATGCTGATCTTGCCGCGACCGGTGCCAATGGATACACCGCCGTTGAACAGCTTGTCGCCGCTGAGCGAGTCGACGGTGCGGGCAAATTCCCGCGCATGGAAGTTGAGTGAATCATTGCCTTTCTTAAAGTTGTCGAGCTCCTCGAGAACGGTGATCGGGATGATAATGTCATGTTCGCCAAATTGATTGATGCAGCTGCTGTCATGCAGAATGACGTTGGTATCGAGTACGAAAATCTTCTTTTTGGAGACTGTCATGTTGCGGTCGAACCTTTCATGGTTTTGGTTTGGATGAGGGGAAGGGCTTCATTGGCCTCCTTTTAAGCCCTGGAAATGGTTTGCATGGTCGTTATCAACTGTTGAAATTTTGCGTCATCGACCTATGCAAGTCAATGTGTAAATTTCAGGGTTTATGCCAGACAGACACAAGATGTGGTAGAGAAACAGGCTAGAGAAATGCACGATTGAGAGGCAGCATATCCCCGTTCTCCGTCATTGGCTCATCCCGCTACGCTAAAGCTTCGCAGGACAAGTAGAGCCAACTCTACAACGAAGCGTTTTTGTAGTGTCGGCTCTGCGAGCCGATACACATGTGGTACTTCAAGCGTCATGCGCTATGATTTGACGGCTTATTAAAGAGTCGGCTGATCCGATGGCGGTTTTTGGCCACGGAGTAGTAGAGGGCGTCAAATAGGGGGCGGAGCAGGGGCCAGCCCGTAGGAGCCGCCAACCAGCCGAGACCGATGGCTCGGTAGGCTGCTCGAATGACCTCCATGCCGGAAACCACGGTACCGTCGGGCAAAACCGCGTGAATTTGCGCCTCTAGGGCCGCAAAGGGCACATCTATGCCATCTATTTGAAAGTTTTCGGCCCGAATGTCCGAAAAGACGAGTGCATGTCGCCGATCTCGCTTTTCAAGAAAGGTTACTTTTCGGCAGCAAATTGGGCATTCACCATCAAATAGAACGCAGATTTTACCTACATCAGTCATCGGTTCAAAAGATGACTTTTCAGCAAGCGGATGGAAAGGAAATAACATGGGGCATAAATCTTGACGCTATCTTTACAAGCCTGTAAATTGTCTTCAATTGGGTGAGCGTTACCGGTGTTTTTGGGAGAAATGCTATGAATACATTGGGGATTATTATTGCATGCGGCAAGGATGAGGAGATTACGGCCGACACGGATGCGGCGTTTTTGAATCTGGGCAGCACGCCCATGCTGGCTCACACGCTGCGCGTTTTCCAGTCTTCCGATGCAATTGACGGCATTATTATTGCCGTCGGCAAGGACCGAGTTGATGCCACCGTGCATATTGTCCGGCGTTTCGGGATCGCCAAGGTATGCGGAGTGGTTGTTGGAGGGGCGACCCGCTTGAGCACCCTTCGGACGGTTTTTTCCAAAATGCCGGAGCCGGCTTCGGTGGTGGTGGTTCACGAAGCATCACGTCCTTTTGTCAGCCGAAGTGTGCTGGATGAGACGGTGAAGTCTGCCAAGCGTTATGGTTGCTCGATTGCCGCACACCGTATTCCCGATGCCACCAAAATGGCCCCCAAAGGCATGAAGGCTTCCAAGACCATCGAGCGCAATACCGTCTGGGTGGCGCAGACACCGCAGGCTTTCAAGTTTGAGGTGCTCAAGAAAGTCATCGATACCAAGACTAAGGGTATGAAGATTATCGACGACGAATCCGAATTTGTGCGCAAACCTGCCGAAACGCATATGGTGGAGGCTGGGGAAAGCAATTTGAAGATCCGTTCCAAGCGTGATCTAAGCATTGCCACGGCGCTGCTCAATGCAAAGCTGGTCTAGCTGAAGCGCATAACATTTGAAATGCCATATGTGTATCGGCTCGCAGAGCCGAGACTGCAGTTCCGCTCCGTTTTAGAGTTGGCTCTACTTGTCCTGCGAAGTTTAGCGTAGCGGGATGAGCCAATGACGGAGAACGGGGATATACGGCAGCTCAATCGTGCATTTTTTTAGCGCCCGCTGTTGAGTCGCAGTGCATTCCTAAAGGGAAGTCCCGCCGCCCGGATCTTTCGTTGTGTTTCTTCACGATCATATTCCACCCGTCGCATCGTGATGGTCTGTTCGCTCAAATCATAGATCACGTAGGCGGCCTTGGGGTTGCGGTCACGCGGCTGGCCAACACTTCCGACGTTGATCATGTATTGGTAGCCGGGGCGGATTTCAAGTGTGTCATAAAAACCCTTTTCAATACCGTCCATGCTGTTGATGAATGCCAGCGGCACATGGGTGTGTCCGAAAAAGCAGACCGGGTTGAACTGATTGCGGAAGCTGGCATCGGCCGCGCGGCGCTTGAAGATATAATTCCAGCGGTGCGGATTGTTCAGGGAGCTGTGGACAATCGTGAATCCCTCAATGTCGATGATCAGCGGCAGCTTCTGTAGATACTTGCGGTCAAAGGGCAGCAGCTGCCGGCGGGTCCAGCGGATGCTTTTCTGGGCCATGGGGGTGAAGAGTTCCATCGACTCGTTGCAGCCGGCGTAATAGTCATGGTTGCCTTGAACGATTTTGCATTCAAGGCTGCGAATCTTCTGCAGACACGGCTTGGGATCGGCATTATATCCCACTACATCGCCCGTGCAGGCAAAATGGGTCACGCCCTGCTGTTCAGCATCCTCCAGCACGGCATTGAGTGCTTCAAGGTTCGCATGAATATCACCTAAGATCGCATACTTCATTAATACGCTATTCCAAATTCGTTGTACTCGCCTGCTGCGGATCCCCAACTGAGCTGTTCGCCGGTCACATAGCGAGCGAGGCGCGAGTCTCGTACAGCAATTAAAAAATCGGCCAGCACCTGCTGCGCGCCTTCCGCCACTATCTCGACATCGCCATCCCACAGATTCCGCACGAAACCCGTCACATCGAACGGTTCCGCAATCTGGCAGATCGCATAACGGAACCCAACGCCCTGAACCCTGCCGGAAAAAACAATGTGCAAACGCTTCATCTCTTCCGAAACCATCTCATGCTTATACCGATTAACTGCAGACCGGCAAAGTTTCATTACGCGTAAAAAAAGGTTTGTGGATTCCGTCAATCATGCAGAATGGACGCATGCGAATGGAGGAGCATCTCGATGAGCGAAAGAAATTTTGAACAGATGTATCGGGAAGGTGATACGCCATGGGATCATGGAACGCATGATTTCAATCTGGAGGAAATCATTGCACAATTCGGAATCAGACCTTGTAAAATACTGGATCTTGGCTGCGGCACGGGCAGCAATTCAATCTGGCTGGCGCAGCAGGGTTTTGATGTTGTCGGGATTGACCTCTCGGATACTGCAATCCGGCAGGCGCAGAAGAAAACAGGCAAGGCCGGGATGAACTGCAGTTTTCAATCCGCTGATTTTCTGGAAGACGACATCAAGGGCGCGCCGTTCGCACTGGTCTTTGACCGGGGTTGTCTGCATTCCATTCCCGGATCCGAGGACCGGGCTCGCTTTGCCGGCCGGGTGGCCGCCATGCTGGATCGGGAGGGGTACTGGCTGTCCCTCATCGGCAATGCCGACGAACCGCCCCGCGAAGTGGGTCCTCCGCAGATGAGTGCTGGAGAAATCGCGGCCTGTGTTGAGCAACATTTCCAAATCATTGCCCTCTATACCGGCGAGTTTGGCAGCGATCAGGAAGTTCCGCCGCGTGCATGGATCTGCCTGATGAAGAAACGGATCTAGGTTTATAGCCATATCATGGACGCCGCTTTTGTGTAGCCGAGGTCCGTGACCTCGGTCCGCGATCATGGATCGCGGCTACATTATTTCTCAAAATGCTCTACCGTTCCGGACGGGTAAAGACCGGCTGATCGGCGGTGGACAATTCAGGGCTGTAGCGATACCCGTCCTCGGCAAAATCCAAGAGGCCGGCGGCATCGGTGATACGCTCTTGAATAATAAAGCGGGCCATGGCACCGCGGGCCTTCTTGGCGAAAAAACTGATAATCTTGAAGGTGCCGTTCTTTTCATCCTTGAAGACCGGCGAAACCATGGACTTATCGAGTGTGCGGCGGTCGATGGCCTTGCTGTATTCATTCGACGCCAGATTTACGATAAGATCCCCTTCGTTCCGGTTTAGTTCCTCCGTCAGAACGGGCTTCCAGAATTCATACAAATTCTTCGCACCGCGCATTTCAAGCGGACGGCCCATCTCCAGGCGATACGGTTGAATCAGATCAAGCGGCCTCAGCAGGCCATAGAGGCCGGAAAGAATGCGTAGGTGATCCTGGGCAAAAACGATATCGCTTTTGCCGAGCGAATTCGAATGGAGCCCTTCGTAGACATCGCCCGTAAAGGCGAAGAGCGCCTGCTTGGCATTATCGGTCGAGAAAGGCGGCTTCCACTCCCGGAAGCGATTGCGGTTCAAGATGGCCAGCTTTTCGCTGATGGCCATGAACTCCATCAGCTCTTCTGTCGTGAATTTCTTCACCTGGCCGACCAGCTTCTTTGAGCGATCGATAAACTGCGGCTGACTGAATCCGGAAACCTTGGCGGGCTCCATATCCATGCTTTTAGATGGGGACAGCAGGGCGATCATTGTTCAAGCATCGCCTTGATCGGCTCGGCATAGAGGTGCGGTTCCAGCAGGAAGGAATCGTGCCCTTTGTCGGAACTGACCGAGAGGTAATCGGTTGTGATTCCGGCCGCAACCAGTTTGTCCCGCAGAAAATCCTGTTCTTCAGGATAAAAGCAGCAGTCGGAGTCGATGCTGAACACCAGATAGTTCTGATGACCGCACTCCCGGAACACCTTGTTGTAGTCCGTCGTGCCGAACTCGCGGGCCAGATTAAAGTTGGTCCATGCCGCGACCAGATACAGGTAGGTGTTGGCATCGAAGCGCCGCAGGAACTTCCGTCCCTGATGCAGGATGTAGGACTCCAGCGGAGTCCGGATCTTGTACCAGGAAAACTCGTCCTTTTCCTGCTCGCACTTGTCTTTCATGCGGGCTTCCATCGCATGCAGCGACACAAAGGTCTTGTGTGAAATCATGCGGGCAAGCGCCAGTCCGCGCAGCGGCGCGGGCCCGTCGTAGTAATGCCCGTTGCAGAAGTTCGGGTCGTTTTCAATGGAGAGAATCTGTTCCAGGTTGTGCACCCGGGTCAGCGTGGTGGACTCGAGTCCGCACGCCACCGGAATAACCCGGTTGACCCGTTCGGCATAGCGCGTCGCAAAATTCAGGGCAAGCATGCCGCCGAGCGAAGAACCGATCACCGCATGGAAGGATTCGATGCCCAGCTCTTTATACAGCGGAATCTGAGAGTCGACAATATCGCCGAAAGAAATCTGCGGAAAGTCACCGCCATATTCCTTCCCGGTTTCCGGGTTGATGGAGGAGGGGCCGGTGCTGCCATAGCATCCGCCGAGATAATTCGCGCACACCACGAAAAACCGATCGGTGTCGATCGCTTTTCCCGGGCCGACGAAATCATCCCACCAGCCGGTCTGGCATTCCTCGTTCCAGCGGGTTCCTGCTCCGGGAACTTCCGGATTAAAACCGCAGACATGCTGTGATCCGGAGAGGGCATGGAAAACAAGCACCGCATTGTCCCGGGCGGCATTAAGCTCGCCATAGGTTTCGTACGCAAGCGTAACGGGGCCGAACTCCTGACCGTCATGAAGCGTAAGACGGGAGTCGGCATCTTCACCATACGTAAAAAACTGCGTGCTTATTTCCATAGTATCCTCAAGGGCCACCCCGGGAGGGGTGACCGCCGGTTGTCTGTTAGAGATTGGCCAAAGCCTGGTCGATATCTGACAGGATATCGTCGATGTGTTCAAGTCCGACAGACAAACGAACCAGATCCGGCGTAATGCGGCCGGCCGCCTGCTGCTCTTCGGAGAGCTGCGAGTGGGTGGTCGTTGCCGGATGGATGGCAAGGCTGCGGGCATCGCCGACATTTGCGAGGTGGGAGAAGAGCTCAAGGTTCTCGATAAACTTCTTGCCGGCTTCCGCACCGCCCTTGATGCCGAAGATCACCATGCCGCCTGCGCCATCGGGCAGATACTTCTGCGCCAGCTTGTGGGACGGATCGCCTTTGAGCGCCGGATGGCGCACCCAGTCGACCTTGTCGTGTTTCTTGAGGTGCTTGGCGACCGCCAGTCCGTTTTCGGAGTGACGCTGCATGCGCAGTCCCAATGTTTCGATGCCCTGCAAAGCCATCCAGGCATTGTCGGGCGAAATGCACGCGCCGAGATTGCGCAGCGGAATCAGCCGCATGCGCAGAATATAGGCGAGGGGGGCCAGATCGCCGAGGTCGTTGGCAAAACTAACGTTCCAGTAGCTTGGTTCCGGTTCCGACAGCAACGGGTGCTTGCCGGTGGTCCAATCGAATTTTCCGGAGTCGACCACCACACCACCGATACCGGTGCCGTGTCCGCCCATCCACTTAGTGAGGGAGTGCACCACAATGTCAGCACCGTGCTCCAGCGGACGGCACAACGCCGGCGTGGAAAAGGTGCTGTCGACAATCAGCGGCAGGCCGTGGGCATGCGCAATGTCGGCAATGGCCTGGATATCCACGACGTCGAGCAGGGGGTTACCGACAGTTTCCGCATAGAGCGCCTTGGTGTTTTCAGTGATGGCGGCTTCATAGTTTTTCGGATCGGTCGGATCGACGAAGTTCACCTTGATGCCCATGGAGGGGAGGATATCGTTGAACTGGGTGTAGGTCCCGCCATAGAGGTTGTTGGCCGAAACAATGTCGTCGCCCGCCTTGGCCAGATTGATGATGCTGTAAAAGATGGCACTGGTGCCGGATGCCACGCCCAGCGCCGCCGCACCGCCCTCGAGCGCGGCAACACGCTGTTCAAGCACATCGGTCGTCGGATTCATCAGACGGGTATAGATATTGCCCAGTTCCTTAAGCGTGAAAAGGTTGGCCGCGTGTTCGGTGCTGTCGAAACGATAGGCTGCGGTGCGGTACAACGGTACGGCGTGCGATTTAGTGGTTCCTTCGGCGGATTCGTATCCGGCATGAAGGCATTGGGTTTCCAGTTTACTCATGGGTCATTTCCTTTCAGTTAATTCTTTTAGAACCGCTGGTGCTTGTTTTTCAACACCAAGATCGCAAAGTACTCCAAGGCAACTCGACCTTTGCTGGCTTCGCGCTCTTCTGTAGATAAAACCGCCAATCCATTGGTTTCTAAATCCATACGGAGTGGGGGATGCTTCGAGGAAAGACATCGAATATTTCCCCTGCTCGGGGACACATCGTTGCTTTGCGCTGCAAAGCCTGGCCTTGGCACCTTAACCGACTTCCAGGTTGCCGGGCGATCATCGGGCCAGTTCCCTCACGCCGCTCTCAATGCTTAAATATGAGCAACAAGGTATTTATTTAAGGTGTTTCGAGTCAAGGCGGGATTGCAACATTTTAAATGCGGGCGAATCTCAGGGAATCCAATGGAAGGCGGGGGCATAACGGCGTGCGTCGTCACGTTCAGGAAACAGATTTATTCCCGGCAATAACCTTTCGCAGGAACTTGAGTTCGGCCGGTTTCGCGCGGCGCCATTCCCCGGGCTTCAGGTCGCCGAGCTGGATCGGCCCGATCGAGATGCGCATGAGCCGGAATACCTTTTTGTCAAAGTGTTCCATCATGCGCCGGATGTGCCGGTTTTTGCCTTCGCCTAGCGTGATGGTGTATTCCACGCCCTGACGTGTGTGCCGACCTTCGTCGATGTCCAGCACCCGCAGCGTTTCCCCCTTGTTCGGGATCCCGCGTTTCATCTTTGCAAGCTGGTGGTATCCCAGCGGTGTATCAATCCACAGCTTGTAGATCTTTTCCACATGATGGCGCGGATGCATCAGTGCATGGGCCAGATTACCATCGTTGGTAACCATGATCAGCCCTTCGCTCATGAAGTCGAGGCGGCCGACGGTATAGACGCGTTCAGGCAAATCTTCAAGCAGATCAAGCACGGTCGTGCGGCCCTGCGGATCATCCGACGTGCAGATTACCTTGGGGGGCTTGTTGAGTAGAATAGTGACGAGGGCTTCCTTCGCCACGGGCGTTCCATTGCAGACCACCCTTTGTGTGGCGGGATCGACCCGGGTACCGAGCTCGGTAACGGTTTTTCCATCGATCTCGACCCGTCCGGCAGTGATCAGCGTTTCACAAAACCGTCTTGAACCCAGTCCGCAGTCGGCCAGGTATTTCTGAAGTCGGATGAGCTTCGCTTCTGTCATTTGCTGAGTCGTTCTTGAATGGGAGCCACGGATGAAAGCTGTCAAACACTGATCTATAGAAAATGACTTAACTCATTTGGAGTGTTTCGTTCCGCTTTCCGGAGTCTGTGTTTGTCCGTGTTTTTCTGTGGCTGGTGTTCTGATGAAATAAAAAAAAGCACCCCCGGCAGCGCCTGGAGTGCTTGGAAAATCAGACACAATCGAATTACGCCTCGGGCTTGGTTTTCGGCAACCCGTGGGCACGATCGCCATCTTTCCAGCGGCCATCCTTTTTCAGGCTGTCGATGCGCTCAAAGCGCTTGAGAACGTTGCGTTTGGTGCGGATCTTGGCCGCGCCCTTTAAACTGCTGTGCATGGACATGATATACTCTCCGTCGTTGAATTCAAAAAACGATCGCGGAACTTAACGCCGGTCCTGCCGAATGTCAAAGGCTAAGCGGCGCTTTTTTATCCCGCAAAAGATTCCCGGCATGGAGTTGTGAGGCCCATCCGGCGGAATGTTGCGGATTAAAAAAAGAGGGGCTTCTTGTGGAAGCCCCTGCGCGAAAGATATCGCCTGAGTTATTTCTTTTCTTGAAGAGTCAGCTTTTTCCCGGAGGAAAGCCATTCCGTCAAAATCACTTTGCAATATTTACTCGTCGAAAGATGCATGGAGTTGGCGCGTTCTTCCAGCTCATCAGCCATCTTTTTCGACATGTTGATACCAATCGTTTTTGTGTTCTTACCAATCGGGTTTGTAGCCATTAACCTTACCTCTCATTTATTAAGATGTTTGTTTTTAACGTGAGATAGCGAAGAGGTCTAGTACAAAATACTAATAAAAAATACGACAGGACAAAAAGCGCCTGTTTGCTGGGCTTTCTGATCAAAAGAAGCTAAAAAACGGGCAATACAAATGGCATAATGAACCGTCATCAAAATCCTTATTCGCACTCCGTATAATGGAGCCCCACGGGTAAACCCGTGGTTCCCATTACATGACCCGCCTTCGCCAAAGGCTACGGCGTAGTTCATCCGCCCGTCGCGATGGGCGACATCGCGCCGAAGCAGATGAGCAGACATTCCTCCCCTCATAAATGCGGGGTCTCCTGCGAAGGCGGATGAATTGGCTCATAGGTGGTCTTGCCAAGCTTCGGGTGCCGGGAGTATGTTCCGCGGATGTCTAATTCGAAACCACAACAGGCAAAGGGGCGCGTAGCGGTCGGGATGAGCGGCGGCACGGACAGCTCCGCCGCGGCAGCGATGCTGGTTGACCAAGGCTATGAGGTCATCGGCCTGACCGCGCACATGTGGAAGGATGGTTCGCGCTGCTGCTCGCTGGAAGATGTAGAGCGTGCAAGAGGGGTGTGCAGTTATCTCAACATTCGCCATTACGTTGTCAATGCACAGGAGCTCTTTACCGAAAAGATCGTGGATCCGTTTGTAGACGCGTACGCAGCCGGGCGAACCCCTTCACCCTGCATCTATTGCAACTCCTTCATCAAATTCGGATTTCTGGTCGATCGCGCCATCCAGCTCAACTGCGATTATCTCGCTACCGGCCACTATGCGCGCGTCGAAAAAAAAGAGGATGGAAAGTATCACCTTCTGTGCGCGCGTGACCCCGATAAGGATCAATCCTACTTTCTACATCGCCTGACGCAACAGCAGCTCGGCTTTCTGCTCTTCCCCTTGGCCGATCTGCCGAAGCCCGAAGTCAAGGCCTACTCCGTCGAGCGCGGACTGCCGGTTGTTTCGCGGGGCGACAGCCAGGACCTCTGCTTTATCGAGGAAGGCAAGTTGCCGGATTTTGTCGAAGCAAGGGCACCGGATGTCGTGCAGCGCGGTGAAATCCGAGACCACAACGGCAAAACGGTCGGACACCACGAAGGGCTGCATCGTTTTACCGTCGGCCAGCGAGGCAAGCTGGGAATCGCGTTGGGCGAGCGCATGTATGTAAAGCGGCTCGACAAGGAAAACAATGTAGTGGAAGTGGCTCCACGGCCCGGAGTGATGAAGTCCCAATGCATTCTCAACGATCTGCACTGGATTTCGGGCACGGCACCGGGCGAAGAGCTTCAATGCGAGGTTCGTCCGCGTTACCGCTCCAACGGGGCCATGGCTTCCGTCAGGATTAGCGCTGATCAGGAGGCCACGGTTGTTTTCAGCGAGCCCCAGTTTGCGCTGACCCCGGGCCAGGCCGCCGTCTTTTACAAAGATGGCGAAGTGCTGGGCGGTGGCTGGATCGATTCGGTTCCGTGATCCGCTTCTACATCAGGAAAATGATCGCACACACATAAAGCCCCACCATGCCGGCGGCAATCAGTGTTGCCGCGCGACGGGATGTGGTTCGGAGCAAGGCGCTGGCCAGTCCCGTCAACAACAGGATCAGCCCCACCGTGCTCCAGTGCCTGGATGAGATCTGCTGAAGCATGCTGCCTCCGCGCATGGCGACATCGGCCGCAAAGATGATGAGCAGATTAAACATATTGCTGCCGAGTACATTTCCGGCGGCCATATCGAGGAAGCCCATGCGAATGCTTGCAAAGGAGATCACCAGTTCGGGCAGGCTGGTGGAAATGGCGAGAAAGAGGGTGCCGATCAGACTCGCCTCCAACCCGAAGCCGCCCTGGTCCGGCGGCAGGGCCATGCGCGAACCCAGCAGAGACAGCAGAATACCGCCGCCGAGAATCAGACTGCACAAGGCACACAGCGCGCTGTAGAACCGAAGGGCTGACAGCTGAGTCAGTGCGGTTTCCTGCGGAAGCTGCTCCTCCTTTTCCAGTTTATGCTGCCGATGCTCGCGCCGCAGAATAAGCGCATAAGCAATGGGCAGGGTGATCACCAGCCAGGCGCAACGCAGTCCGGGAATAAGCGCACCGCCCCAACGGGTGTCAGCAGCGAGATATGCAATGGAAAAAAGGGCCAGCATCAGTACCCCGTAGAGCGTGGAGTCGGTGTGCGGATCCTTCATGGATGCAGGCTTGAATTTACCCGGGAACAAAAGGGCCATGAAAGCGAGGATGAGCAGATTGAACACGTTTGACCCGAGCATGTTTCCGGTGGCCATATCGGCCCCCTGTGCCAGCTCGGGTGCATTGATGACCGAGGTCAGCGACACCACAAGCTCCGGAAGGCTGGTAACGCCTGCGAGAAAGACCAGCCCGATCAGGCCGTTGCCGAGACCGGTTCGGTCACCTAGCGCATCGCCATATATGCTTAAACGAATGCCTGCCAGCACCACCACGGCGGCCGTCGCGAAAAAGGCGCTGAGCAACCCTGCGGGTGTTGCGATAAAGTCCATCATCCATTGCATCGGGTTTTTCTACACAACTTTGAAACATTGGAACATCTTTTTCGCATGCTGTTATCTGCTCTTTTGGTTCTGGCAGAAAATGCCAGACGATGCTTTGATATTTTGAATAGGCATACTAATATTTGTTCTCTTTTTAGGGCATTGCAGGGGGATAACGCATGCTGCGTCTAATACGAATCTTCGGATTGATTGCTTTTGGCTTTGCAGTCGGATTGGCTGCCAATGAGTTGCATACAATGCATGAGAACGGCGATCTGTTCGAAAAATATAACTACCGGCGAAAGTCCGCTATTACGCAGTTGTCGGTTTGCTTAGCCGCGATCGGGGGATTGAGTTACTATGAGCTTTCCCGCCTGCGCATGAAGCATCGTCGGCGTTTGGGATTTAATCCCTTTCCGACGCAGAAGAAGGAAAACACACAAGGCCCGGTGAAAACCTGCATCTACGAAGCCCCCGAAACGAAGGAAGATTGGGAAGGCGCCGAGATGCGCGATATGAATCTGGCAGCGGTCACTCCGGGGCGTTACATGCCGGAGCTGTGGATGGGACTGCTTCGTATTT
>JABDQT010000204.1 GCA_013042165.1 Kiritimatiellales bacterium
ACCATCATGTGACTATTGCCATGACCGGTCCGCTCCCACAGGGTCAGTTTTAAATGTCCCCCTCCTTCGGCCACCATATTATCGTAGCTGTTTATACTTTTTTGGGGATTGATAACTCCGTCAGTCAGCCCATGAAAGAGCCATATCGGTAACTCTTTTAACGGCGTTGGATTATTGATTACATTCGAACCCGCAGAGGCAAAAACGGCAGCAAAATAGCTCGGATCCAACTTTGCAAATACAATAGCCCCATGTCCGCCCATGGAGTGCCCCATGAGATATCGCCTGCTTATATCAACATTGGGCAAGGTGTTAATAATATCCTGTACCTTTAAAAAATGGTTCTCCTTCCATAACCCATTCGACTGAGGCGCAATAACGTAGCACGGATATCCCCGTCGATTATGCTCTTCTGAAAGGATGCTGTTCCAGTGCCGTACATTTGAAATGTTGTTATCGCCTGTGCCACTGGCCCCATGTAACGACACAATCACGGGATATTGCCTGCCCGGATCAAAGTCTATGGGTCTTAGTAGGCGATAATTCATATTCTGATAGACATGGGGCTCGTGCAGATCCATTACCCATTGGGGTGCCTTATCGGCAAACGAGTTGGCCCCAACAAAACACATCAGCACCATTAACAATAGATACATTTTTTTCATGTGACTCCTCTTTCAATAATTTTGCTTGAACTTTATACCTCCCGCCAGACACTCAATAACTCACGATACTCCCGTTGAAACTGGAGCTCCTCAATCATCAGGCGAAAAAAACCGGCTCTTTTTGCCGGTGGTATCTATCGGGTTGGTTACTCATTCCGGGCCGGCGGTGCATACGCCCACTCCACAATATGCTACGCTTAACACAATTGGACGGAAGAAGCCAGAGCTTAGCGCTCTTTATACTTTAGAAAGACCACGCCATTGGCTTCGATTTCGAAAGAGACCGGCGGGCCTTTTTTACTGAATTCGATGGTCTTGTTTTTCCATATGTCGTGGAGCGTATAGTCCTTGCTGCTGAAGATACCCGCGAATTTTCCGGAGAGAGCGACGGACTGTTCTTCCTCGGAGCGATTAAACAGGGCCAGCCAGCCCTCGTTTTGATAATCGTAGGAGATGAAGCCATACTCGGCATCGTTCATGAGCGGCGTGTTCCAGGCCTCGATGGCGCCTTCCGCATGGAGCAGCTTGCCGTGCACACCGTTGCGCACGCAGGCGAGCATCTCCGGACTCGTAAGCAGTTTCATGGAATGCTCGTCCATGTTGATCATGGAGCCGCCGATGATGATGGGTGAGGCGGCGATAGCGCGCTGCGTGATGAAGGTTTCTTTCTGCGGCTCGGTGAAGAAGCACCAGTGGTGCAGATAGCCTGCAAACTGAGCCTCGCTCTTCCCCGGTTTTTTCTGTTTCACCGATCTGCGATTGAGGATGCAGAGTTCGCCAAAGGGAATCATATCCAGATCCGGCCACGCGCCGGATTGCTCCAGCCCCTGCCACTTGCGCATGGAATCGAAGGAATGATCGAGACTGTCCTGCCGGTCCCAGATATCGGGCGTGGTGCGCACCATATTGGCTTTGCGGTAGGAATCGAGATATTTGACGTTTGAGGTGCCGCCTGCGGAGAGGCTCAGGACAATCGGCCGGCCGCACTGTGCAATGGCCTTGGCATAGGCTTCGATATCCGCGGGCTTGTGGGTGACATGATCCACTTTGATAAAATCGACGCCCCATGAAGCCATCTCGTTGATGACACTGTTGTAGAATTCCTGCGCGCCGGGTTTGGTGGTGTCAATGCCGTGCATATATTTGCACCAGCCGCAGTCGCCTTTGGTGGTGTAGATATCTTTCGCCGTGTATGGGGTTCCCTTGATGGGCAGATCACGCTCCACCGCGACGCGCGGAATGCCGCGCATGAGGTGGAGGCCAAACTTCAGCCCTTTCGCATGCAGCTTGTCGGCCAGCGGCTTAAAGCCGTTCGGGAAGAAAAGTTCAGAGGGCTGGACGATGCCGTATTCGTTCACCACCACATCCTTGGGGTCGGCATGCTGGGTCACGGCCAGCAGCAGTCCGTCTTTCATCACGCTTTGCGGTTTCGAAAACCAGCCGTTGTCGATCACGAAATATTCATAGCCATGCGGCGCGAATTTTTCGATGAAGGCATCTGCTTCCACCAGGGCCCGCTCTTCATAGATATTGCAGCCATAGCTATCGAAGCTGTTCCATCCCAGCGGTGGGGCCGACGCCAGCCC
>JABDQT010000175.1 GCA_013042165.1 Kiritimatiellales bacterium
CCGAATGGCATGACCTCTCCCAGAAGACGCTGCTCGACGGCAGCACACAGGGACCTTTCCCTGAAACCGAGGCCGGAGTGCGCGCAGATGTCGATGGCCTGCTTGACCACCTTCACAACCACCCGAACACCCCTCCATTCATAGCACGCAACCTGATCCAGCGGTTCACGGTTTCCAATCCGTCGCCCCAATATATTTTCGATGTAGCCCAGGCATTCATCGACGGCACATATAACGGGACGGGTTCCGGGATACGCGGCGATCTAGGCGCGGTCATCAAAGCGATACTGCTCCACCCCGAGGCGCGCGAATCCGCACTGGCCTTCGATGCCGCCCATGGCAAGCTGCGCGAACCACATACCCGTCTCCTGAACTATGCGCGTGCATTCGAAATCACATCACCGCAAACCTACGGCTTCTTCCCGTTCTACAAACTGGAACAGGTTTTTGGGCAGGCACCCTACGAGTACCCATCCGTATTCAGCTTCTACCTCCCCGACTATCAGCCGCTTGGCAGCATCCTCGACAGAAACCTTGTTGCCCCCGAATTTCAGATCCATAACGACACCACCGCACTCAGCTTGCCAAACGCGATATACACGCTCATCTATGAGGGTATTGCCGACGACATTGGTCAACGAGGATACAGTCAGGGCGACCTCGACCTGACATACGAGAAAACGCTGGCGGCCGATTCCGGCCTTTTGCTCGACCACCTCGACACCATGCTCACCGCCGGACGACTGACGACTGCCAACCGTGCCACCATTGCCGGGGTGATCGATGCGATGCCCGGCGGAAGTGACGCAGAACTTGAAGCACGTGTGCGGCGCGCTCTTTGGCTGTTCGCGCTGACACCGGAATTCAACGTAATTTACTGAGGCTGAATCATGAATACACGCAGAGCATTTCTCAGGCAGGCCAACTGTGCGGCTGTGGGCACCGTTTCGATGGCCTCCAGTCTGTTCACCCTGAAAATGACTGCCGGTGCTGCATCGGGCGGGTCGTTTGCCGACCACAAGTCGCTGGTCTGTCTGTTCCTGCTTGGCGGCAACGATTCGTACAACATGCTTGTGCCCACCGACGATCCGGCCTACGGGGAATACACCACTGTTCGGGGCGGCCTGCATGACCCCAACACCAATCCGACCGGCCTGGCATTGGACCGGACTTCGGAACTCCTGCCCATCGCCTCCGCCGGCCAGGCTTATTCGGGCGGATTCGGCATCCACCACCATCTCCCCTTCCTGCAGACCCGCTACAATGCCGGCGACCTTGCCTTTGTGGCCAATGTGGGTACGCTCATCGAACCCGCAACCATTGCCCAATACAATGCGGGAAGCATCCTGACTCCGGTTGGGCTTTTTTCGCATTCCGATGAGCAGATGCACTGGCAAACCGTCGTCCCGCAGATCCGAGGTGCCGGGCCGAAAGGCTGGGCGGGACGCATGGCCGATTGCCTGACGCAGGCCAATCAAGGCAGCACAGTCGGCATGAACATTTCCGTTTCCGGTAATAATGTATTTCAATCCGGCCCGGTATCCGCTCCCTACATCACCGACCCGGCAGGCGTTGTGAAACTGAGAGATTATACCGGCATGGCCTACACGAACGCCGTCGACAATATCCTTGCGCAACACTACGGCAATCTCTACCAGAACAAGCTGGCTTCCAGCAACCGCAGCGCCATCGACACGGCAGAGGACTTTGCCACGGCTCTCAATCCCTATGACTTTGCAGCAGACTTTCCAGACAGCCAGACCGGCAAGAAACTGCGGAATATTGCAGAGATACTGGCCGCGAAAGATGTGTTGAGCATGAACCGGCAGGTGTTCTTTTTAAGCCGTGGCGGATGGGACCACCACAACGAGGTGATCAACGCCCAGGAAATTCTATTCACTGAAATCAACGATGCCGTCGAAGCCTTCTGGAACAAACTTGGAACCCTCGGCCTGCAAAACGATGTGATCTTATTCACCGCGACAGATTTCGGACGTACCCTCACCTCCAACGGTCGCGGCTCCGACCACGCCTGGGGCGGCAATGCCTTTATGCTCGGCGGAAGCGTTAACGGCGGAGCCATCTATGGCGAATACCCGGTTCTAGCAACCGGAAGCAATTGGGATATCGGCCGGGGCCGCCTGCTGCCGACCACCTCGGTTGATGAATACTGCGCGGAACTAGCATCCTGGTTCGGCGTGCCGTCTGCGGAATTAGGCACAATATTCCCCAACTGCGAAAACTTTTTCGATCCCTCAGCAACGCCCTACCCCCTCGGCATTCTCGGCCCGTAGCGGCCACCGCTAATCCAGATCGATAACCGCATCGAGCATGCGGTCATCGTCAAAGATGTAGCGACCGGAAAAGCGGCGGCCTTCGAGCATGTGCGGGAACCAGGTGGGATCATCCTCCCACATGTGTTCGAAGGGAAGCTCGTCGATCGAGCACCAGATCGGATCAGCTTCGTCGGTTTCGGTAGGTTCGCCTTCGTAACCGGTCGCGGTGTAGACGAAGCCGTGAATCGAGTTATTGTCGGTAAACTGGAAGTGCAGCTCTCCGGCATATTCCACGCCCGTGGGCGTGATGCACAGCTCTTCCTGCGTTTCACGAATGGCGCATTCGAGCGGGGTTTCACCCGGCTCCAACTTGCCGCCGGGACCATTGATCTTACCTTTACCAAAACCGCGCTTTTTGTGGATCAACAGGATTTTGCCATCACGGATCACAAACATCAGTGTGGCCACTGTCACCGGATCCCAGTTTTCCCAATCAACATCATCTACGGTTTGATACATTCCCAAACTCCACTCGGTCCAAATAAAAACCGCCGCGCAGTGTGCATTGCGCGGCGGTGGCGTACAAGTTCGAAAGGTCGAAAGGCTAGCTCTCTTTATGCTCGTAGAGATGCACATCGCGTTGCGGGAACGGGATGGACACATCGTTCTCATCGAACTTCTTCTTGATGGCTTCCATCGTGTCGAAGTAGACGCCCCAATAGTCGGCCGCATTGACCCAGGGTCGGACGACAATATTCACACTGCTGTCAGCCAGTTCTATCACGGCAACTGTTGGTTCGGGATCTTTCAGGATGCGCTCATCGGCGGTGATGATGTTATTAATCACGCTCTTGGCTTTGTTGATATCATCGCCATAACCGATGCCGGCAATGATCTCTATGCGGCGCGTACCGTTGGCATTGAAGTTCGTGATATTTCCTCCGGTCACCTGTGCATTCGGCACAATGACCTTCTTGTTATCGGGAGACTTCAGGATGGTGGTGAAGATGCCGATTTCGATGACACCGCCCATGGCACCACCCGCTTCGATAAAATCCCCGACCTTGAAGGGCTTGAAGATGATCATCAGCACACCTGCTGCAAAGTTGGCCAGCGAACCTTGCAGGGCCAGACCAATCGCCAGACCGGCCGCACCGAGAATGGCAATAAACGAGGTGGTCTTGATATTGAGTTTTTCCAAGGCCGCCACAATCACGAAAATCTTCATCGCCACAGAAATCAGGCTCGCCATGAAGGAGATCAGCGTCGGATCCACTTCGCGGCTCGTCATCAGCTTGACGATGCCCCTGCGAATCATTTTAACCAGCCAAAACCCGACGATCAGAATAATCAAAGCACCGAGTATCTTGACTCCGTATTCCACACCCATGCTCTGCACCTTTTCGAGCAAAGGCGTTGCTTCTTCACCGGTTGCTGCAATTACTGCATTCGTATCCATCTTTTTCTCCTGTTAGTTAATGGTCTTTATGCACATTGATATTGCACCGCATTTTAAGTTGCTCGCATGACGCGGCAAGAACATACGAAAAATTATCAGACAAATTGCAACGCCACGCCTTTGGCCGAATATATCTTTTATATCAGCGATGATTCTGTAGTTTTAAAGATCTGTTCAGGAGGAGTTATGTCAACCCCGGGAACCATCAGAAAAACCCATGTCCTCGTCCTGCTCTCGGGCTTGTTTCTTGCGCATCCGGTCTACACGGAAACCTGCCTGTGGAAAGCAAGATCACCTAAGGGAATGCTGTATGTGCTTGGGTCGATTCATGTCCTCAAACCTGAAAACTACCCCCTTCCATCAATAATCGAAGCGGCTTATACCGAGAGCAGCAACATCGTCTTTGAGGTGGACATGCAGAACATGATGTCGCCGCAAACCCAGCAACTGATCATGACCAAAGCCTTGCTGCAAGTCGATGTCACCTTGGAAAGCCTGCTGAGCCAGGAAGTCTACAAATCCATCGAGGAAGAGCTTTCGGCGCTCGGGCTGCCG
>JABDQT010000210.1 GCA_013042165.1 Kiritimatiellales bacterium
CCACGAAACGGTGTATACCGTCGAATATCAGGGCATGCAGATTATTGCGCTCAACTCTTTTAAGCTCAAAGAGGAGCAGATCGACTACCTCGAAACCCAATTGAAAAAACCGGGCTTTCGCTGGCGCGTCGTCTCCTTCCACGACCCCATATTTTCACCCAGAGGCCGCGGCAACTATTCCCCGCAGACGCGCCTTCGCTGGAAGGAGCTGATCGCGCAATACAATGTGGATCTCGTGCTGCAAGGGCATGATCACACCTATGTTCGCGGACAGGTTCCGATGATCGACCAGGCCGGCCTTCCCGGGCAGGATTTTCAGACGCTGCATGTCACCTCCGTCAGCGGCCCGAAGCAGTATGAGATTCCGGAAGGCCAGCTTGAATCCTATGCACCCGAGGGTTATTCCGCCGAGCGGATCGGTGTGAACACACAGTTTTTCCAGGTGATCGAAGTCGACGGCGACCGGATCGACTACAAAGCCTATACCGCCACCGGCGAGCTCTATGACGCCGCCACCATCGAAAAGAACATGGCAACCGGTGCCAAGAAGATCGTGCAGCAGATTCCAGACACCGCGGAGCGCACCTACACCAATACGGTAGAATACCTTAAGAACAACCTCTGACTACTGCGCTGAAGGGCGAATGTCCTTTACCTGAAGCTGAAGGCTGGTGTTTCCGTTCCAGTTGTTTTCCGTAAGAGTGAAAGCGACATCGATGCTTCCCGACGGCAGCCGGTCGAGCGCATAGTTGAACGCAATCGCATCGAATCTGCGGCCATCGGCAGTCAACTTGAATTTAAGATGTTTCTTTCCCACGACACGCGGAGAGCCTGAAACATGAACACCAAGAAGCGCCCAGACCGGTTCGGGATTATCCTGCCCGAACGGGCGCAGGCTTTTCAACTGTTCGTAAAGCGCCCCATCCAGCTGATCCGCCGACATGATCGCATCAATATGCTGAACCGGCGAGAGATCCACCCCGGCCAGTGATTCAGCGGCCGCCGCATTAAAGTCCTTTCTGAAGCTCTCAACTGCTCCCGGATTGAGCTCGAGCCCCGCCGCCATCTTGTGGCCGCCATGTTTTGAGAGATGGCCGGCACAGGCATGCAGTCCATCGAGCACATTGTATTCATCGATACTGCGGCATGAACCGCGCGCGGAACCATCTGCTTCGATCCCCATAATGATGGCGGGTCGGTGGTAATGCCGGGAAACCCGCGATGCCACAATACCCACAACACCGGGGTGCCAGCCCTCCCGCGCAACCACCAGTCCAAAGTGGGTGGCGGGATCAAAATATTCATCAATTTCAGCAAAGGCTTCATCGGCCATTTCGGCCTCGATTCTTCGGCGCTCGGCATTGGTGTCGTCGAGCAGTTTGGCAATCCGCCGGGCTTCGCCCGCATCCTCGGTGATGAGCAGCCGGAGCGCCTGCATCGGCTGCCCGATCCGCCCGACTGCATTGATGCGAGGGCCCAGTTGAAAACCGAGATGGAAGGAATCCACCTCTCCCCGAATGCCTGCAATCTGTTTCAATGCCTGAAGGCCGACCCATTGGGTCCGATTCAGCTGCGCAAGTCCATGGCGGACCATGATCCGGTTTTCGTGCACAAGCGGTACGATGTCCGCCACGGTGCCCAGGGCCACGATGTCTAGATAGTTGCGCAGATCAACCTGTTCAGCCGGTTCCTTTGCTTGAACCCGTCCATGCTTAACCAACGCATGCGCCAGCTTGAAAGCCACCCCAACCCCTGAAAGGTTTTCCAGTTCGGGAAAAGTTCTCCCTCGCCCCTGCTCGGGGCGGGCAAGCTTGGGATTGATCAGAGCCAGGGCCGGAGCCGTTTCTTCGAGCGGCTCGTGATGATCTGTCACTATGACATCAACCCCTTTTGACTGCGCCCAGGCTACACTCTCCCCGGAATTCACGCCGCAATCCACCGAGATCAGGACGAGGGGATCATGCTCCTCGACACAGCGTTGCAGTGCATCCTGCGAAAGCCCATAGCCTTCATCAAGGCGACTTGGGATAAACGGCTGAACACGGGCACCGAGCGCCTTGAGC
>JABDQT010000217.1 GCA_013042165.1 Kiritimatiellales bacterium
TCTCAAACCCTATGGTTTCGGATATCGCGTGGTGGGCGATACCATCGTAATCAGCAAGCTTGAAAACATTGTTACGGTGGAAGGAATCGAACCGCTCGCTTCGAAAGTCTTCACACTCAAGTATTTGGATGCATACGACATCAATGGCGTAATTGCGGCTCAGCTTTCGCCGCGCGGGAAACTCTCCATACCGAAAAACAGAAGTCTTCCCGGGTGGGAATTCGGCGGTGGAGACGCAGCGCGGTCCGGCGGCGGTAATACGAGCCAGGGCGGGCTGGGCGCAATGAAACGGGAACAAGCGATTTCCATTGAGCGCAGCAAGCTTTTGATCGTTACGGATGTGCCCGCCAGTATTTCCCGTATCGAAGGCGTGATCGAGGATCTCGATCTGATGCCAACCCAGGTTCTGATTGAATCTCGCTTTATTGAAATTGCCACCGACACCCTCTTCGACTTGGGGCTGGATTTCGGGACGGGCGCAAATGCCCTGAGTACTTCAGGCGTGCAAGCGAGCAATCCCGCCAATGAAAACCAGTGGGGTTTAAAGAAGAGCGACTCCCAGGGCCTGACGCCGGCGGTTCTCACGGAGGCCACCGGAATCGGACTCAGCGGCGCATTGCCTTTCAACTCCGGCCTGCAATTGCTGTTCGCCAATTCAGGTGATTCGGCCTTCGAGTTTCTTCTCCACGCGCTGCAAGAGGACGGAGATATCGAAATCCTTTCCGCGCCCCGCGTGCTGACGCAGAACAATCAGGAAGCGGCCATCATGATTGGTGAAAAGTTCCCGATCATCGAGTCGCAGAGCAGTTCATCAGGCAGCTCTGGAACCGGCACGCTTTCGACCTCGCTCAAATACTATGAAAACATCGGGATTCAGCTGAACGTGATTCCGCAGGTATGTGATGGAGAATATATCAACATGATCGTGCACCCGGTCGTCAGCTCGATTGATGGCTTTGAAGAAGGTGTGGTCAGAACATCCGGCGGAGAGACTCCGCTGACCCGATATCCTCGGCTCAAGGTACGTGAAGCCCAGACCCACGTGCTGGTCAGAAGCGAAGATTCGGTAGTTATCGGCGGCTTGCAAAACGAGATCGATCGCGAGAGCGTTTACAAGGTTCCGTTCATTGGCGATATCCCCTTCATCGGCCGTCTTTTCCAGCGCCGGAGCACGAAAACAGACAAGATTGATCTGCTGATCGTGATCAAGGCCACCGTCATCAACAGTCCGGATTATGCCAACGAATCCGCCGCTGTTACGAGAAACTGGGAGCAGGCGATTGAGGTCGAAGCGCAGATTCCGCACACCGCGAAGCTGAATCGATCCGTGTCGAAGGCGCAGCCGGATGAAACACCGGAATCTGACGCCGTATCCGACACGAAGTCCGACACCGAAAACGAGGAAATTCTTGCGCTCGTCGGCCAGGTCGAAGACGAAGCGGCTCCAGACACCCAAATGTAGCAACCCTGTAAGGACCATTTGGTGCAAATGAGTTTGAAGGATAAAACGGAATGATTACTGACCAATTAAGCGAAATGATGATCCGCAGCGGGCGCGTGGGTTCTTCGGAACTCGAGAAGGCCATGGCGATTCAGGAGAAGACGGGTCAGGTCCTGACGGATATCCTGATCGAGGAAAAACTTACCTCGTCGGAAGATATTGCACGAACCTACTCGGAACTGCTGAACATTCCTTATTTGGAGCTGAATGAGGAATTTCATCTTCAGCGCGACGAATATGATATGGTTCCCGAATCCGTGGCGCGCCGCTTTTGTCTGTTCCCGCTCGTGAAGGAAGAGGGGGTGTCTCTTACGCTGGTCATGAAGAACCCGCTGGATATGGATGCGGTTGACACGGTGCGTTCGTTGACCTCGCTTGAAATCCATAAAGCGGTCAGTACCGAAGAAAAAATTCGGACGATCATCGAGAAATGCTACAAGGAAGAGGCGTACGTCGAGGCCGGTCTGCGCGATATTGTAGACATTGAAGCGGCGGCCGAGAGTGCTGAATTTGAAGGCAATCTGGGCGATGTTGATCAACTGCTGGTGCATGCAAACGACGCACCGGTCGTTCGTTATGTCAACCTGCTCCTGATGGAAGCCGTTCGTGACGGCGCGTCGGACATTCATTTTGAACCCGGCGAAAACAGTTGTTCCGTCCGGTTGCGCGTGGATGGATCGCTGCACCCGGTAACGCCTCCGCCGAAAAGCCTGTATGCGGCCATCATCACCCGCATCAAGATATTGAGCGAAATGGACATTGCCGAACGGCGCCTGCCGCTGGATGGACGTTTCAAGTTTAAGTTTTCCGGTCGAGTGGTGGATGTGCGTGTATCATCCATGCCGCTGGTTTTCGGCGAAAAAGTGGTCATGCGTATTCTGGATAAGCAGAGCCTGGTGGTGGATCTCGAGGACATCGGATTCGAAGGGGACACGCTCAAGCGGTTCAAGGAAATTTTGAACATGCCCAACGGCATCGTCCTGCTGACCGGTCCGACCGGTAGTGGTAAAACAACAACCCTGTACAGCGCGCTTGGCATTCTCAGAAGTCCCACCAAAAATGTGCAGACCGTCGAGGATCCGGTCGAATACCTCGTCGAGGGGATCAACCAGATGCCCACCCGTCCGAGGATCGGACTCAACTTTGCCGAGTGCCTGCGCCACATTCTGCGTCAGGACCCGGACGCCGTAATGATCGGGGAAATCCGCGATGCCGAAACGGCCGAGATTGCCATGCGCGCCTCGCTGACCGGACACATCGTGTTGAGCACGTTGCACACGAATGATTCCACATCCTCCTTCAGTCGCCTGCGCGATATCGGGATACCCTCTTATATGACCGCTGCTACGATGCGTCTGATCATCGCTCAGCGCCTGGTCAAAACGATTTGCCCCAACTGCAAGGAGCCTTATCAGCCGGATGCCGGCGAGCTTGAATGGGTCAAACCCATCTGTGCGGATGCCGAGAGCTGGACCTACTACCATGGGGCCGGATGCAACCAGTGCCGCGATAGCGGCATGAAAGGAAGACGCGCCATCTTTGAATTCCTGGAGGTTACCCCGCCGCTGCGCGAATTGGTGCATACCGACGCCGATGATTTAACTCTCCGTAAAAAAGCCATTGAAGGTGGAATGGAAACCCTCGCTCAAAACGGCCTGAGCCGTGTGCGCAATGGGGAAACCACGGTAAGCGAAGCCATTCAGGTTTGTCTGGTTGACTGAACAAGGATCACGAATGCCAAAATTTAATTACATTGCAAAAAACAAGGATGGGCAGGAGGTTCGCTCTTCGCTCGATGCGGCGTCGCGGCTTGATGCGCTCGAAGCATTACGCAAGAAGGGCCTGATTGTCGTCGATCTCTTCAGTGGCGAAGAGAAGGAACAAGAGCAGACCAAAGACTCGAGCGAGAAAAAAACCGCCGCAAAGAAGAGCAAGCCTGCGTTCAGTTTATCTTCGAAAGTCAAGATGACCGATCTCAGTGTGTTCTGCCGTCAGCTGGCGATCGCCGTGAATGCCGGCGTGCCCCTGCGGGATGCCATCGAAGGCATTGGAACAGAGTTGGAGCAACCGGTGTTGAGGAGTGTCAGCGAAGACATGGTGGTTCAGTTGAACGAGGGGGGCAGTTTCTCCAGTGCAGTGGCCCGGCATCCGAAAATTTTCAATCAGATGTTCCAAGGCCTGATCAAAGTGGCCGAAGAATCCGGCAAGCTTCCCGGCACGCTGAAGCAGCTGGCCGACTATCTTGAAAAAGCCGACCGGCTGCACCGGCGGATCAAGGCCATGTCGTCCTACCCAACCTTTATCGGAATCTTTTTCGTGATCGTCTGTCTGGTTATGACGCTGTTCATTCTACCCCAGTTTACCGATATCTTCGCGGGATTCGGATCGGAACTTCCGGCTCTGACCAAGATGGTGTTTGGGATCAATCAGTTCTTTGTGAGCAACTTTGTGCCCATCGCGGTCGTGGTTGCATTGGTCGCGACGGCACTGGTGCTTTATGGCCGGACGGCCGCCGGGGCATACCGTAAAGATAAGCTCAAGCTCGATATGCCGTATTTAGGTGCGCTCGTTAAGAAATATGTGCTCGCCCGTTTTTGCCGCAGCATGGCCATCATGGTGCAGAGCGGGGTGCCGATTTCCAACGCGCTTGAAATCTGTGCGGACGCCACCGGCAACCAGTTGCTCAAGCATAATGTACTCGGTGTCCGCGAAATGATCATGACCGGCAACCGTATCGCATACAGTCTCGAAAAGTCGGGTATTTTCCCGGGCCTGATTGTCCGGATGGTGGCCGTGGGCGAAGATTCAGGGCAGCTGTCCGAGGTGCTCGACAATGTGTCCGATCTTTATGAGGACCAGGTCGAAGTAGCCGTCATGACCACCATGGCGCTGTTTGAACCGCTCGTGATCGTTGTTTTCGGGGCATTCATTCTGGTTCTGGTAATGGCGATCTATCTGCCGATCTTCACGGTTGGAATGGGGTAGCACTGGGATGCGGATGATAAAGCAGGAAGCGCAGATGATTTTAGGTAGACATTCCGTTGATGGAATGATGGTGCGGGCCGGGGTAGACCCGCGGAGTAACGGTAAAGCGAAATAGATCAAACATATGAACACAAGGAGACATACCATGAAGACTAAGAAGCAGAATAAATCAGGTTTCACACTGGTGGAACTGATGGTTGTGGCCATCATCGTCGCCATTCTGGCGGCTGTAGCCATCCCGTTGATGACGGGCAATAAGGAACGCGCAGCAGCAACGGAAGCCCAGGCGGGCTGCAGCACAATTGCAACAGCCATGCGCATGTTGAGAGCGGAGCAGGGAAGCTATGATGCATCCTCAGTCGCTAACGACATCCAGCAGCTTCCCGGCATGCGTAGCGGGGACCTCGACGGCACGTACTTCAGTGATGGCAGCTATGTCCTCGCGAGCTCGCCGAGTAACTTTACCATCACAGCCACGGCTAACGGCCCAAAAGCGGGTGAAGTCGGAATCTCTGGCAAAACCTTGTCAATGGAAGTCAAGACAACGGGTGAGGCAGAGTGGGGTGGTACACTGACTCAGTAATGCAGTGAATGCATGATTCGGGGGGCAGCCTTTGCGGCTGCCTGCCCGAATTCCATTTAACATAAGGATAGAATCATGGCAGCGGAATTCATGGCTCAGAAAGAAAAGATCGCAGGCATCAACATTGCTGATGGCGTCGTCAGCGCTACCCATGTCGTGCGGCGGGGTCGAAAGAAAATTGTGCTGACCCATGCCGGCTGGATGGAATATGCGCCGGATGCCACGGACGAAGAGATTGTCCAGGTCATCCGCAAGCTGTGGAAAAAAACCCGCATGCCCACCCGTACGGTCTGTTGCGGCATGCACACGCGCTCGATGTGTCTTAAATATTTTCGCTATCCCGATCTTGCACCCCGCGAGCTGCAATCGGCGCTGAATCTTGAAGCGGAGGAAACCCTTCAGCTGCCTCCGGACGAAATCGCGCTGGACTGGCATCTGAACCGGCCGAAGTCCGATCCCTATACATCAAGCGGGGAGCAACTGCATGGTTTTCTGGTTGCCGTCGAAAAGAAGGAAGTAAACCGTCAGCTTAACCTGCTCAAACGGGCCGGGCTCTATCCGGTCATCACCGATGTGGGCAGTACCTCGATCTGCAATACCTATCTTGCACTGCGTGGGGATAAGGTGAATCAGAACAATGCCGTGTGCATCGTTAATCTTTCGCGCTTCAACGCCGATATCTCCATTCTGTACAACGACCACTATATTTATCCGCGCACCATTATTTCCCGGTCATCGGAATGGGCCACCAAGGTGCAGTACCTCATTGAAAACATTTCCGATGCACTGCTCTATTATCATGTGAAGGTCGACAAGGCACCGGTAACGCAGCTGGTACTGACCGGATTCGTGCCCGATGACCCCGAGTTCATGAACCAGGTGCACGACTCCATCGGCTTGCCGACCGAGGTATGGACACCGGCTAAGGATGAAAATTTCCAGGTCGCACCAAAGCTTGATGCGGAGGTGGGCGACGAAGTACTTTCCCCGCTGATGACAGTCAGTCTGGGGCTGGGGTTAAGAGATGATTAACAAACAACGGGAATGGCATCCGCATGGCGGATTGAACGTTGGAAGGAAAAGCTAAAATGGCAGCCGATTTTAATATTAACCTCGCAAAAGACCTGACCAGCTCACCGGAGGAGCGGGAGCGG
>JABDQT010000224.1 GCA_013042165.1 Kiritimatiellales bacterium
GGGCCATTGATTGCTGTAGGATTACGGGAAGCCCGAGCCGGCAATCATTACGGCTCACTCTTTCTGTGCTCCGGCAGAACAGCAACAGCTAGATTCCTGAATCTGCTCTCGCGTTTGAAATCGGGCGTGCGTGCGTCGAGCCCGGCTTTCGTTTTAATTTACCGCCGCCGTCCCGGCGGCCTTACTACTTGTCTCCCCGCAGCAAGCCACGGGATCTCGGCAGAGACGGGGAGGACACACCTCCCTGCCTTTTCGAGGGATGCATTCATCCCCGTGCTGAGTCGCAGGGACTTCTGCGAAAATCCCAATAAAAAATCCCCCGGTGAGTCCGGGGGATTGCTGCAAAATCTCTACTTTGAGAGACCTTTAAGCTATGTCATAGCCCTGATCAAAGTGCATTAATCATGCTCTTGCTCAGCGCTTCGAACGAAAGCTTGCCTTCATACGGGAGTATGATCGAGTTGCGGGCTCCCAGCTTCTGGACGCCATCTTTCCCAAAGGCTGTAAGATCAAACTCCTTGGCCTCATCGCCCCAGTTAAAGACACCGAGGAAGATCTCTTTCCCACGGCGGGCGAGCAGCAGCTCGTAGCCGTCATATTTGTCCGTACCGTGCTGCCAGAAGTCGATCGGGAGAGTTTCATCCATTGCCGGCCAGTCAAAAACCTCTTTGACGAGTGCCTTGCGTTCGGGACGGAGGGTCATCAGATTGTCGCTCTGCAGCCGGCACATACCGTATAGCTTGTTGAAGTCGGCCCACGTCTGCGCTTCATTCATCGTCATGCTTCCGCCGAATTTATGCCTGGCCTTGAAGACCTTTTCATCCTCATCGGCCGCTTCGCGGAACACCAGATAGTCGCAGTCACCATTATATACCTTGCCGGCCAGATAAAAGTTGCCGGTATTGGCCAGACAGCGCTCCGCAAACGCTTCATAGCGCGGATGGATGTCGCCGCCGGTCCGCATGCCGTCCACAAACCCGATGCAGGGTCCAAACACAGCCGAGCAGCCGAGGAAATAGTTTTCCTGGCCAATCGCATCACGAATCGCCTGCATACCCAGACGGAAACGCTCCACGCCGGTCAGCGACGGATCGTGTGCCACTACCTTTTTGACATCGAGCTCCTGCTTAAAATCGGTCTCGAGACCATAGCGCATGAAGTCGACCTTGAAGTAACGAACACCCCACTCCTCTTTCATCACGCGGACGCATTCTGCAATATGGGCGCGCGCACCCGGATGCGAATAGTCAAAGAAGGTATAGTTCATCTCACGATCAGGAAGCTTCTTGGTATGTACGATCATTTTGCCGTCCTGGTCGTGCAGGAAATATTCCGGATGGGTTTTGCAGACTTCCGACGCCGCGTCGCCGCGGAAGCCGTCAAAATGCAGGCCGGGAGTCTTTTCTTCGGCAACAATGCGGTCGACGATCGCCTTGATGCCGCCCGGCAGCCCGTCATGCACGCTGGTGTAGTCACCGCGCTCGGTCCACCATCCGCCGTCGATCTGAATCAGGTTGCACTCGGGATCAAGCTTGTTGAGTTCATCCATATTACCAAATACATCGGACTTATCGAATATGCGGCCATAGTAGTCCCATGTGGCCCAGCCCTTGTACTCGACATCCTTCAGCTCTTTAATTCCATTTTCGCTGGCGATTGCTTCGCCGAATGTATTGAGCGTTTCCAGCCAGTCCGTCGGACGGGCCAGTACGATCTGCTCATACTGGATGCTTTCACCCGGCTTGAGCTGCTTGCCTTCGCCATCAGAGCGAACGACAAACGCGTTGTCCTCCAGCGTGATCACGGGCATGAAGATGCGCCAGCTCAAAGACCCGGCAAACACGTACTGATCATCAGCCAGTTCGAGCATGGAATACATGAAGCTGTAGCTTTTTCTTTGCGGATTGCCCACTTTGTGACGCAGCATCGGACGACGCCCCATGCAGCTGCTTCCATAGACCAGCTCCATGTCATCCGAAACGGATTCGAGCAACGGAATCTTGATTTCGATATCCGAAATCGTGAGCGTTTCGCTTCCTTTGTTGGAGAGCGTAATTTCCAAACGCTCGAAATCGCCTTGCGATTTGAGTTTCTGTTGCACCTCAACCGACTGATCGGCGTTCACATCCACCGTGATTCCACTCCACTCCGACGGGGCCTTGGCCCCGGCGAAAACAGTTGTCCCAATCAACAAACCCAATATAATACTTCTCATTACTTATCTCCTTCCATTTCATGTGCCATAGCCGCCTGCGTTGCTTTTCGCTTTAGCGGGAAATTAAAATTCGGTTCCGGTGATTCCGTGCGTGCGCCTTTGATCAATGCATCCATTTTCGCCACGACTTCCGGATACTTTCCGGCCACATTGGAGGCTTCCTTTGGATCGGTTGAAAGATCGTAGAGCTCAAGCAGCGAATCCGGATCGGTCGCCACATTATAACGAACCGCCTTCCAGTTACCCTGTCGTAACGCAACCCGTCCCTTCTTTTCGTGAAACTCCCAGTACAGATAGTCATGATCTGCCTGCCCTTTTTCGGCAAGCAAGGTCGGCAGGAATGAAACGCCATCGGTATTGGCCGGAACCGGCTGGCCGGTCAGTTCAGCCATCGTCGGCAGGATATCCCAGAAAGCAGAGAGGTGATCGGTCTCCACCCCGGCCGGCACCTTGCCCGGCCACCAGGCAATCATCGGAACATGAACGCCGCCTTCATAAAGATCGCGCTTGAAGCCGCGTCCTGATCCGGTTGAATTAAAATAAGCCGGATCGTGTCCGCCTTCCTGATGCGGCCCGTTGTCCGAAGTGAACATAATCAGCGTATTGTCCGCTATCCCCAGTTCTTCAAGCTTGGCCACCAAGTCGCCAATGTCATCGTCCATCACATCCACCATGGCCGCAAAGGCGGCGTGCGCTTCCGGTTGCGAACCATAGGCATACTTGCGGAAGTTGGGGCCTCCATCCGTGCCCTCATAGGAACTTTCCGGCAGGAACTTGCCGCGATATTTTTCCATATACTCTTCCGGGGCAAACATTTCAGCATGCGGCTGAACCAGCGCGTAGTAGATAAAGAACGGCTGATCCTTATTGGCTTCAATAAATTCGAGGGTCTGATCCTGAATCTTGTCCGGGGCATATTCGCCCTGTTCCAGACCAAAGTTGCCCCACTGGATTTCACGCCCCCGATCATCCGAGAGAAAGTAGGGATAATAATGGTGGGCCTGCCGCTGACAGTTGTAGCCGTAAAAACGATCAAAGCCCATGTCAAGAGGTTCGGATCCCGTACCCGGTGCGCCCAGCCCCCACTTGCCGAACAGCCCGGTGGCATACCCCGCATTTTTGAAAAGATGCGCCACAGTAAAGGTGTCGGCAGGCATCGGCCCCTGTCCTTCAGGCTCCACTGCACCATTACCGCGAATGGGCGCATGACCGGAGTGCAGCCCTGTCAGCAAAACACAGCGTGACGGCGCGCAGACCGTGCTGCCGGAATAATGCTGCGTGAACTTCATCCCCTGCGTTGCCAGCGCATCAATATTCGGCGTCTGAAAGTGTGTCTGCCCATAGCAGCTCAAGTCACCATAGCCCAGATCATCGGCCAGAATATAAATTACATTTGGTTTTTGGGCCGCCTGGCCGCCATGTAACGCACCCATCACAGCCAGCATAATCAGTTTTCTCATATCTCCTCCAGTGTTGATAAACAATACACAACATACCCCTTCAGAATAAAAGGGAAATTATTCAAATAAGCACACGTGCTGTTTGCGAAAGATCTAATCATATGCACGGGCAAGATTCAAAAACTCTGGTTATTCTAATCCGTCTTTTTCGATGTAGCGGATGAAGACACACCCGTGCGGTTCAAGTTCAACTTTACCGGTCTTGAACGGGGTCTCCTTCCAGACATTGGAAAGCTCGTATTCTTT
>JABDQT010000236.1 GCA_013042165.1 Kiritimatiellales bacterium
ACTATACACAGGGCTACGAAGACCAGCAGGGGTTTTCGCCGACTTTCGTGAAGTTCATTACCGGGGTGACCCAGCGGGTTGTTGATCGATACGACATCCGGAATAAGCAGGTAGTTGAAATCGGGTGCGGCAAGGGCGATTTTGTCCGCTTGATTAGCAAACTCGGAAACAATAGAGGAACCGGCATCGACCCCGCTTATGTGCCAGGGCGTGAGGAGGATGTTCCCGGTGTCCGCTTCATCAAAGAATTCTATTCCAGCAAACATGGCGATCTTGAAGCGGATTGCATCACGTGCCGACACACACTGGAGCATATCCACGACACGCATGGCTTCATGGATATGATTCGCGAATCCATCCAAGCTTCCGAGCCGGTGCTTTTTTTTGAGGTGCCAAGTGTTGTCCGAATTCTGGAAATCCAGGCTTTCTGGGATCTCTTCTATGAACACTGCACCTATCTCAGCCCGGGTTCGCTGGCTCGGCTTTTCCGTTTGAATGGATTCGAGGTGCTGGATATGTATCTCGAATACGATAAACAGTATCTTTTCATTGAAGCTAAACCGGTCGATGGCCGGTCTAAAAAGATCCATCCTTTGGAAGAAACGATCGAGGAACTGAAGGAAAAAACAGAATACTTTGTTGAACAGATCAATATCCAACTCGGGGAGTGGCGCAACCGTCTGATCGGGTTCAAAAAAGAGGGCAAGAAGGTTGTTGTGTGGGGGGGCGGCTCGAAATCGGTCGGATTTCTGACACAATTTGCCGACCTTGATGCCATCGCACATGTTTGTGATATCAACCCGCACATGACGGGAAATTTTATTCCGGGTATCGGAATGCAGTATGTAGGCCCCGATTTTCTCGAGGAGTTTAAACCGGATGTTGTCATCGTTATGAACTCGGTTTATATGGATGAAATCCGTGAAGACCTTGCTTCCAGGGGTCTCCATCCTGAGATGCTCGGACTCTAAAATAAGGACTCAAATGGGTATAAAAACGGTAGACTATTTAATTGTTGGCGGTGGGATCATTGGCGTGAACATGGCGCTTCACTTGAAGCGACGTAGTCCGGATTGCTCGATCTGCATAGTCGACAAAGAGGCTGAACTGGGACTGCACGGAAGTGGCCGGAACAGTGGTGTGCTACATGCCGGGTTCTACTACACAGCAAACAGCTTGAAAGCTCGTTTTACGCGGGACGGCAACGCTGTGATGAAGGATTATATCCGCGAGCGCAAACTGCCGCTAAATGAGTGCGGCAAGCTGGTGGTCGCGAAGGACGAATCGGAAGTGCCAACACTCGATGAACTGCATAAGCGCGGGCAGGTGAACGGGGTTGAACTCCATAAAATTACCGAGAAAGAGGCGAAGGAAATCGAGCCGCGTGTCCTGACTTGCCAACATGCTCTTTGGAGTCCCAATACCGCGACCGCAAATCCGGTCCCGGTGCTGGAGGCCTTTCGTCAGGATGCTGCTGATCTAGGTATTGAGTTTAAATTTTCCGAGCCCTTCATAAAATGCGACGGCAACCGGGTTTGGACCCGCTCCCTCGAATTCGATGCGGGGTATGTCATCAATGCTGCCGGTCTCTATGCAGATCGAGTGGCTCATCCGTTTGGCTTCGGCCGCAACTATGCCATTCTGCCTTTCAAAGGGCTTTATCTGAAATCGAACGAACCGATCAACAGCTTCAAGACAAATATTTATCCCGTACCGAATCTCAACAATCCATTTCTTGGCGTACACGTTACCGTGACAGCAGACGGACGCCACAAGATCGGACCCACGGCTATTCCGGCGTTCTGGAGGGAGCAATACAAAGGCCTCGATAACTTCAAAATCGGAGAGTTGTTCGAAACCATGGGGCTGGGCTCACAACTGATGTTGAAGGCCGATTTTGATTTTCGGCGCCTTGCGCGTGAAGAACTGCGCAAGTATCACCGCGCCCATCTCGTCAGGCTTTCGCAGTCCTTGGCCACCGGTTTGCAGCTGCGCACGCTCAAGCACTGGGGGCCATCGGGCATCCGCGCACAGTTACTCAATCTTGAAAAAAAGAGTTTAGAGATGGATTTCGTATTTGAGGGGGACAGCAAATCGTTTCATGTACTTAATTCCGTTTCTCCCGGATGGACGTGTTCAATTCCGTTTACAGAATATATGGTAGATGAACTGGAAAAAATGAGGTGACCCTTGAATAAGATGGATGACCATACACAGTTGTGCCGTTTTTGCGGAGCCGGTCTGAGAGATACCGTGGTAGATCTTGGCATGTCACCATTGTGCGAAAGTTATATTTCACCTGATAAAAGCAACGAGATGGAACCATTCTATCCCTTGCATGTAAAGGTGTGCCGTGAGTGTTTTCTTGTCCAGCTGGATGAGTATGTGAGCCCTTGTGATATCTTCAGCGAATACGCATACTTTTCATCGTTTTCGGATTCATGGCTCAAGCATGCCGCAAACTATAGCGATATGATTGTTGAGCGGCTCGGACTGGGTGCCGGAAGTTTTGTCGTGGAGTTGGCGAGCAACGATGGTTATCTGCTCCGAAACTTTGTTGAAAAAGGAATCCCCTGTCTGGGCGTTGAGCCCGCTGCGAATGTGGCTAAAGCCGCCGAAAGGGTCGGAGTGTCATCCCGGGTGGAATTTTTCGGTGTTGAAACCGCCAGGCGCATGGTGGCGGATGGACAGTCCGCCGATCTAATTGCCGGAAATAACGTTCTTGCGCATGTGCCGGATCTGAACGACTTTGTAAAGGGTATTAAAGTACTGCTTAAGCCTTCCGGCGTAGCTACACTGGAGTTCCCGCATCTGATGCGTCTGCTGGAAGAATGCCAGTACGATACGATCTACCACGAACACTTCTGCTATTTTTCATGGATCGCCATCGAACGGGTTTTTGCCGCACACGGTCTGCGCCTGTTCGATGTCGAGGAACTGAACACGCATGGCGGTTC
>JABDQT010000238.1 GCA_013042165.1 Kiritimatiellales bacterium
CTCCAGCACCTCGCCTTCTTCGATGCCGAGCCTCTCCATGATGTTTGAGATGCGGTCGGAGCCGAACAGGCGCATCAGGTTGTCCTCGAGGGAAATGTAGAAGCGGGTAACACCGGGGTCACCCTGCCGTGCGGAGCGGCCGCGCAGCTGCCGGTCGATGCGGCGCGATTCATGGCGTTCGGAGGCAATGACATACAGCCCGCAGGGCTTCTCTTCCAACAGCTTGCGCAACGGTGTGCCGTCGACCTTGGTGTCGAGGGAGTACTCTTTCGACTGGATATCTTCGCTTTTCAGGTACACCACACCTTGGCCCAGTTTAATGTCCGTGCCGCGGCCGGCCATGTTGGTGGCAATCGTCACCGCTCCGGGCTGCCCGGCATTGGCCACAATTTCGGCCTCGCGGGCGTGGTTCTTGGCGTTAAGTACGTTGTGCACAATATTTTCACGGCGCAGCATGCGGCTGAGCACCTCGGAGGTTTCAACCGCCACCGTACCGACGAGAACCGGCTGCTTGTTCCCGTGTGCCTTTTTGATCTCGTTGATCACCGCCCGGAATTTTTCACGCTGTGTTTTGTAGATCTGGTCGTTGAGGTCCACGCGACGCACCGGCCGGTTGGTTGGAATGACCATCACGTCCAGACCGTAGATCTGATGGAATTCATCGGCTTCGGTTTCGGCGGTACCGGTCATGCCCGAAAGCTTGTCATACATGCGGAAGTAGTTCTGGATCGTGATCGTGGCCAGCGTCTGTGTTTCGCGCTCGATCTTCACGCCCTCCTTGGCCTCGACGGCCTGATGCAGGCCATCGCTCCAACGGCGGCCCACCATCAGGCGGCCGGTGTGTTCGTCGACAATAACCACCTGGTTGTCCTGCACCACATAGTCGACATCCTTTTCATAGATGCTGTAGGCACGGATCAACTGGTCGACCGCATGAATGCGTTCGTTGCGCATCGCATAGTCTTCCTGGATCGCACGCCGCTTCTCCATGATTTCCTCGGGCGTAAAGTCGTTCTCCCCGTCCAGTTCCGACATCATGGCGACCATGTCGGGCAACACATACATTTCCGGGTCATTCGGGTTCATTTCCGCACAGCCCTTTTCGGTAAGGCTGGCATCGTGCCCTTTTTCATCGATCGTAAAGAAGAGCTCCTGGCGCAGCTCGCGCGCCTGATCCTTGCGCATGTCGGCGAGCATGGCCATCTGCGTTTTCTCGAGCAGCTTGCGGAGGCGGACGTCCTCGATCATATGCATAAGCTGCTTGTTCTTGGGCATGCCCTCGAAGACCTGATACAGCTTCAGCGAAGCCTCGTCGTCCTCGCCTTCCACGATCAGCTCTTTGGCCTCTTTCAGCAGGCGGGTGCAGAGGTCACGCTGGCGCCGGACAAGACGCGACGCGGCCGGCTGAAGTTCGCTGTACTGGGTCGAGGAGTAGGGCGCGGGACCGGAAATAATCAAAGGCGTTCGTGCTTCATCGATGAGGATCGAGTCGATTTCGTCGACGATGGCGAAGCTGTGTCCCTTCTGCTGCACCATTTCTTCGGGGCTGTAGGCCATGTTGTCGCGCAGGTAATCAAAACCGAATTCGGAGTTGGTGCCATAGGTGATGTCGCGCATATACATTTCGCGCCGCTCCGGCGGCGGCATCATGTTTTTCAGGCACCCGACAGTCAGGCCCAGCCACTTGTAGAGATGCCCCATCCATTCCGAGTCGCGTTGTGCATGGTAGTCCGAGGTGGTGATGACATGCGCGCCCTTGCCGCTGAGCGCGTTCAGATAAACCGGCAGCGTCGCAACCAGCGTCTTGCCCTCGCCCGTCGCCATTTCCGCAATCATTCCCTTGTGGATCGCCATGCCGCCGATGAGCTGCACGTCGAAATGCACCATCTCCCACGGGACGGGGTGCCCGATGACCTCGACCTCGGTTCCGCAGAGGCGCCGTGCAGCGTTCTTGACTACCGCAAACGCCTCCAGCTCAATATCCTCGAGCGTCTCGCCGTTCTCAAGGCGATCCCTAAACTCCTGGGTTTTAGCCTGCAGCTGCTCATCGGACAGTGCCTTCATCTCTTCATCAAATTCATTGATCCGGGCGACGAGCGGGCGCATCTTTTTCAGGTCGCGCTCATTCTTCGAGCCGAGTATTTTTTTCAAAATCCAATTCATGTTGTTTCCTGTATTTGCAAAAAGAGGATGAAAAGTAGCTCATTTTCCATGCTGTCACAAGCAGTGTTTGGTGTTAGAGGCCGCTTCATTCCGCCCGTTTTCAAGGGCGTTCAGGTGTTGTAATAACTTGTCGATGCCGCGGTTTTCTTCTAGTATTGCGGGCCATGAAAGGTGATGCAGCAGCCCCGGTTCCATTGGTGATCTACGGTGTGCCGTTCTACAATCTCTCATTCGACGAAACCGTTGAGTGGATTGTTGCGCGCGTACGATCCGGCCGGCCGGCGAACATTGCGACCGCCAACCTCGATTTCGTGACCAAGGCGTGGGACGATCCCGAGCTGCAGCGCATCCTGATCGACGCCGATCTGGTGCTTGCCGACGGCTTCCCCATCGTAAGGATTTCCCCGTTCTTCGGGCCGCGGCTCAAGGGCCGGGTGGCCGGCAGCGACCTGACGCCCATGCTTGCCGCGCGAGCCGCGCAGGAAGGGCTGAGCATCTATGGGCTTGGCGGGGCGCAAGGCGTCGCCGAAAAGGCCATGGCCATTCTCAAGAAACGTCATCCCGATCTTAAAATCGCCGGAGCCCTGTCCCCGGATTACTCGCCGCTTCTGGAAATGGATCACCGTGGAATCCTCCAATCCCTGGAACAGGCAAAGCCGGATATTCTCTTTGTCGCATTGGGCGCTCCCAAGCAGGATAAGTTTATCAGTATGCATGTGCGCGGCTGGAATGTGCCCGTGGCGATGGGGGTGGGCGCTTCCCTCGATTTCATCACCGGTGAGCAACGGCGTGCGCCATTGTGGATACGCCGCTGTCAGCTCGAGTCGCTCTGGCGCATCTGCTGCAGTCCGAGACGTTTATTTGTCCGCTATGTGGCCAATCTCCGGTTTCTTCTGTCGGCCTCGCGCCAAATGCTCCAGATCCATTTTATGGCCGATAAGCCGTTGCCTTTCCAGACGCTGGATGAAGCGGATTTCGCGCGGCTGGCAAAGTCCGGAATCACTGCCGAGCGCTTCCAGGGACTCGAAAACGAGAGTGCCGCCGAAGAGCTGGTTGAGCGCCTGCGATCTTCTTCTGCAGGCCATAATCTACTGCTCGACCTCCATGCGGTCCCATGGCTCAACAGCCTGGAACTGGGGGCCTTGTTGGAAATAAACAAGAGCTGTCGCGCCCGTGGGAAGCGCCTGGTGCTCTATGCCCCGCGCCCGAAAGTGATGCGTCTGTTGCAGACCTGCAGACTTACGGACTATTTCAACACCGCAAGACGGTTCGATGAGGTTCAATCCATAATTCAGAACCTGGTCGAACACCTTGACGGAGGCGCCATCTACGAGGAGGGATCGCTTACCCTCGAGCTTCCGATGGAGCTGACCGCCGCGACCCTGCCGGTCTTTGAAAAGGAAGCCGAGTTCATACACCATGAGCTGCAGGAGCAGGGCATTCTGAAGACCATCGCCGTCGATGCCGCCCAGCTCGATTTTATCGACAGCTCCGGGCTGGGCTTTTTGATCGCGCTCAAAAAAGTCACGCAGGACGAGGGTGTTTCGATGTCCATCGCCAACCTCAACACCAAACCGCGCCGCACCTTTGAAATCGCCCGCGTGGACAAAGTCCTGCTACACGCCTGATGCCGGTTTATGCGCCCGGCGCACAAATCGGCATCTTGTCACACAGGCCATCCCATGGGGGCATGATTTCTATTACGTATTACGTATTGCGTATTGTTTTTTGGCGAGGGATTATTCTGCCTGCAACTTTTCGAAGGCATCAACAAAAGCGTCGATGTCTTCCTTGGTGTGCGCGGCGGAGACGAAGGCGACCTCGAAGCCGCTCGGCGGGGTGTAGAACCCGTGGTCGAGCATGTGATGGAAATAACGGGCATGGGCCTTTTGATCGCAGGCCTTCGAGTCGTCAAGGTTGCGGACGGGCTCCTTGCGAAAGAACGGGGTGAACATACCGCCGCGCTGCGCACAATGCAGATCGAGACCTTTTGCATCGGCAATGCGGTTGATGCCGTCGGCCAGACGCTTTCCATGGATTTCCATTTTCAGATAGGGGCTTTCGTCGCGCAGCAGCTCGATCGTTTTCATGCCGGCAGCCACGGCGACGGGATTGCCGCTCAGCGTGCCGGCCTGGTAGACCGGGCCGAGCGGGGCGAGGTGCGACATGATTTCCCGTGTGCCGCCAATCGCGCCGATGGGCATACCGCCGCCGATGATCTTTCCAAGGGTGGTGATATCGGCTTTAACGCCGCACATGTGGCCAAAGGTGGTTGGTCCCAGCCGGAAGCCGTTGATGACTTCGTCAAAGATCAGCAAGGCCCCGCATTCGGCGGTGGCGGTGCGCAGTCCTTCCAGAAAGCCCGCGACCGGTTCGACCAGTCCCATGTTGCCGGCGATCGGCTCGACGATGACGGCGGCGATTTCATCGCCGTTGGCCTTCAGGATTTCCTGCACGGCGGCGAGGTCGTTGTAGGGGGCCACAAACACCTCTTCGGTCGCGGCGGGGGAAACGCCGGCCGATGAGGAGATGCCCCCGGTCAGCAGGCCGCTACCGGAAGCGACCAGCAGATAGTCGGAGTGGCCGTGGTAGCATCCGTCGAACTTGACGATCTTACGGCGGTTGGTCACCCCGCGGGCCAGCCGAACGGCGGTCATAACGGCTTCGGTACCGGAGCTCACCAGACGCACCATGTCCATCTCGGGAATCTGTGAGCAGATCAACTCGGCAAACTCGGCTTCCGCGGCGGTATTGGCTCCAAAGGTCAGGCCATCGGCCGCGGTTTTTGCCACCGCGTCTACGATTTCCTCGCGCGCATGGCCCAGGATCAGAGGACCCCACGAGCCGCAGAAATCGATCAGCTCGGTGCCGTCTTCGGTCTGTGCCACGGCCCCTTTGCCGGATTTAAAATAGACGGGTGTTCCGCCGACTCCATTGAAGGCGCGGACCGGACTGTTCACGCCGCCGGGGATCACTTTTTTTGCCCGTTCAAACCATGCTGCTGAATCCATAGAGTTAATCCTTGAAGAGCTCATTGTACTGGTTGGCCCAGTAGGAAATCAGAATATCGGCTCCGGCGCGGACCATTGCCTGCGTCGATTCCTGCACCATGGCCCGGAGATCGCCCCATCCACGGTCGGCGGTCGCGTGGAGCATCGCATATTCGCCGCTGACATTGTATGCCGCGATCGGCAAGTCCGTATTGGCCCGCATCTCCGCGAGAATATCCAGATAAAACAGAGAGGGTTTGATCATCAGCATGTCTGCGCCCTCTGCTTCGTCGAGTTCGGACTCGCGCAACGCGGCCCGCAGATCGCCAAACGAGGCCTGGTAGCTCTTGCGGTCGCCCATGCCGGGCTTTGATTTTTCAGCATCGCGAAAGGGGCCGTACATTGCGGAGGCAAACTTGGTGGAGTAGCTCATGAGGATCGTATCCTTAAATCCGCTGGATTCCAATCCGTCGCGGATGGCCGCTACCTGGCCATCCATCATGGAGCTCGGTGCCACGATATCCGCTCCGGCCGCTGCGTGCGAGACGCAGATCTTTGCCAGGTTTTCGATCGCAGCGTCGTTGTCGACATTGCCGGAATCCGTCAGCGGGCCGCAGTGGCCGTGGTCGGTATAGGCGCAGACACAGGCATCGGCCCCGACAACGAGTTCAGGGAATGTGTCCTTCACAGCGCGGATGGCGCGCTGAACCGTGCCGCTTTCATTATAGGCTTCCGTGC
>JABDQT010000240.1 GCA_013042165.1 Kiritimatiellales bacterium
CCCGAAAAACTGCCCTATATTGTTATCATCATCGACGAGCTGGCCGACCTGATGGCGGTGGCGCAGCAGGAGATCGAGGCGGGCATCTCCCGGCTTGCGGCGAAGTCGCGGGCGGCGGGCATTCACATGATATTGGCCACGCAACGTCCCGATGTGAAGGTGATCACAGGGACGATCAAGGCCAACTTCCCGGTACGCATTGCCTTCAAGGTTTCGCAGGGGAACGACAGCCGGACCATCCTTGACCGCGTGGGTGCAGAAAAGCTGCTGGGCAAGGGCGATATGCTCGTGGTGCCTCCGGGGGCCGATAAGCAGATCCGTTCCCAGGGCGCCTTTACCAGCGACGGCGAGATCGACCGGGTAACGAAATTCTGGAAGGAGCAGAGCCAGCCGGAATTCATTACAGAAATCCACAGCAAGATCGAAAAGAAGGAAACTGATCTGCCGGATATGGATAACGGTGAAGACGACGAAATCGTCGAACAGGCCATGGAGGTAATCCGCCAGACCAAACGCGCATCCACCTCGTCGCTGCAACGGCGCTTACGGATTGGGTACACCCGTGCGGCACGCGTCATGGACCTGCTCGAAGAGCGCGGGATTATCGGACCGCCCGACGGGGCGGGGCCGCGGGAAATATTGATAGACCTTGATGGGGAAATTCCCCAGAACACAGGAGCGCAAAGCGATGCAACAGACTAGCTTGAACATCGGAACCATCGGACAAAAACTCGAGTCGGCCCGGCAGGCCAAGGGGGTGACCGTCTCCGAGGCGGGACAGGCCACCAAGATCCTTTCCAAGTTCATAGAGGCCATGGAATCGGACGATTTCGGCGCACTGTCCGCACCGGTCTATGCCAAGAGCTTTATTCGAATGTACGCTCGTTACCTGGGGCTGGATGACCGGCCGTTGGTGGAAGAATATCTTGCCCAGCATGCCCCGAAAGCCAAATCGCAACTCTCCGATGAAGTGCGGCAGAACATCGCGCAGGCCGATCATGCGCCCGCCGAAAACGGCAATGGCGGTCCCACGGCGATGGCAAAGGCGAAGGCAAAGGGCAGTTCGGTCTTCGGCGATGTCAATGATGCCATCGCCCGCTTGTCGGGCTCGGGCCTCTCGCTCAAGATTATCCTGCCCGTGGTTGCAGGGGTGCTGATGCTCGCAATCATTATTTTCAGTGTCACCCAATGCGCTGATGACGAAGCCGAGGCACCGGCGGCAGGCGGTGCGGCATCCGTTCAACGGGAAGTGATTATGGAGGGTGTCCCCGATGCCTATCTGGTCAAGCCCGGTGTGGTGCATGTGGACCGATAACCGTTTCCTGTTCAATCGAACACCGACGAAAGAGCGCATGAAAAGCCTTCCAAACCACCTCACCATCAGCCGCTTCTGGATGACCGCCGTAATGATGGTCTGCATGAGTATCGACTTTCCCTATGCCCGCATTGCGGCGTTGGCCATCTTCATCATCGCCAGCATCACCGATGCGCTCGACGGCTATCTGGCTCGAAACTTTTTCGGCTGCACCTCCTTCGGTAAGCTGATGGATCCGCTGGCCGACAAAGTGCTGGTCTGCGCCGCCTTCATCGGATTCGTGGAGCTCGACAGCCTTCGGGCATGGATGGTGGTGTTGATCATTGCGCGGGAATTTATGGTGACCGGCATGCGCCTGCTGATGATTGAAAAGGGGATCGTGATGCCTGCAGGCATGTGGGGCAAGGTGAAGACGACCGTGCAGATGCTGGCCATCTGTCTCTACTTCTTCGGCCTGATCTGGGAGTCGGAATTTCTGCCGATGCCCGGCAGCCAGTTTGCCTGGTGGCTCGGGCTGGGCACCGCGCTTTTGACGGCGTGGACCGGCGTGGTCTATTTCTGGCAGCAGCGCCACATTATCTGGGAAAAGGAATCAGAGTCATCCGCAGGATGACGGTGTAGTGGAGTCCGGGAGTAAAGAAGTGTTGGGGAGCCGTTCCCTGACTTCCTGTCCCCCGGTCTTCCGCTCAAGAACCAAAGGTTTTTCTTATGGGTCGTGAAAATGTTGATAACTGGCATGTGAAGAAATGCTCCCCGGCATGCGAGGTCTGCCAAAAGGAATTCCAGGATCGGGAAAACCTCTATTCCAGCCTCTTCTTCGAAGGGGGGGAATACCTGCGCAAGGATGTCTGCGAGTCATGCTGGAACAAGGAATCCGCCGCGCTGAGCTCATGGAAAACCACCTTCATCGTGCCGCCTCCTCCGGCCGAAGAGGCGGTGAAGAAGGAAAACGCCGAATCGCTCCTGCGCAAGCTGCTGGCCAAGGAAAACGACGAGGATCTCAATGCTGTATTTATTCTGACGGTCATGCTCGAGCGCAAGAAGCTGCTGGTTGAGCGCGACACCCAGACCTCGGAAGACGGCCGCAAGCTGCGCATCTACGAGCACAAGAAGACCGGCGAAACCTTCATGGTCATTGACCCCGAGCTGAAGCTGGCTGAGCTCGAGCAGGTGCAGGATGAAGTGGTGGTCCTGTTGGGCGGCCAGCCCCGCAATGCGGTGGAAGAGCCGGAATCGGAAGAGCCTGCCGGCGAAGCGCAAGAGCCCACCGATAAAGACGTAAACGTCTAGCTTCCACGAGACATGACGTCACGTGTTCGCCGCCCGGGAATTAAACTTCGACCGAATCAACGGGCGCTTTCGCAATAGGCTCCAATTCCTGTTCGGGATTTTTTATGATTTCTTGTCGCCGTTCAATTTCATCAAGCAAGGTTGAACTGGCCTTTGAGTTATAGATGAGGGAATGAATATGTATGGGTTGGCCATCATTGGTCACAACCTGTGATCCAATCAACCGATCTCGTAGGGAACGATTAATTGATATGTCTGATAAATCAAACGTGCTTGATTCCAATAATCTGAACCTTCTCTGTGTGGGAGCTTGAAGCA
>JABDQT010000181.1 GCA_013042165.1 Kiritimatiellales bacterium
CACCTCGGGGGAATCGCACTCGTTCTGATCGCTCTTTATCTGGTCGGCAACGGGACTTCCAAAGCGATTTTCGAGCGAAGGCTTCCCGAGGCGTTATAGGGAGATCTGAAGGGACGGGCTCTGACCCGTTCCAGCACGACACATAGTTGCGCCTTGAGATGCAATGTGGCGTCCCTCCACCTAAAAGCGGCGGCTGTCGTAGGCCCAGTGAAGCAATGCCTGGCGCTGGCGCGGTCGGCAGGAAAGGTCGCCGCGGGCACAGTTTTTGACGACCTGCGCAATATGGCGGGTCATAGCACGCCAGCGCTTGATCTGGCGTTCGTCGTCAGGATGGCGACGGCCCATGTAGTAGCGGCAATACCACTGGAACCAGCCGCGCGGATCGTCGGGATGAATCCAGTCCTTTTCCTCCCAATAGGAAAGCGGTTTGGAGGCGTTGATGCCGAAAAAGTTCAGCTTCGGGTCATGGCGCTCCGGACAGAGCTTCGCTTTCCTGAACCAGCTGGATGGAAACTCGTCCCGGCAATCGGTCATATATTTGCCGCCGAAGATGCCCATTTCGAGCATCTCCTTCGGCGTCAGTTCCGGATCGAAATCCGGATGGAAGTTGCGACCGACCGGCTCGCTCAGCCGGTATCGGTACCCCTGCTGCATGCGGTCGTTTACAATAACTTCCTTGGCCTTCATGATTCCATTGGATCGAAGAATTACCGCTTATCCATAGGCGTGTATGCCCGCAGGATTTCACCGGTATAGATCTGCCGCGGGCGGCTGATGCGCAGGCTCTGCACATGCATTTCACGCCAGTTGGCGATCCAGCCCGGCATGCGGCCGATGGCGAAGAGCACGGTGAACATATCCACCGGAATGCCGATCGCGCGCAACAGAATGCCACTGTAGAAATCGACGTTCGGGTAGAGATTGCGCTCGATGAAATAGTCCTCGGAACGCGCCATCTCTTCCAGCTCGTAGGCGATATCCAGCAGCGGATCACTGATGTTGAGCGCCTTGAGTACATTGTCGACCTGCCCTTTAAGGATTTTGGCGCGCGGATCAAAGCTCTTGTAGACCCGGTGGCCGAAGCCCATCAGTTTTTCCGGCGAGTTTTTATCTTTTGCCTTTTCAACAAAAGCACGCGGGCTGATGCCTTCTTCATGAATCCGTTCAAGCATCTTGATCACTTCGCAGTTGGCCCCGCCGTGCAGCGGACCCCACAGTGCACCGACTCCCGCGGAGACCGCGCTGAATAGACTGGCATGCGAGCTGCCGACCATACGCACCGTGGACGTGGAACAGTTTTGCTCGTGGTCGGCATGCAGAATCAGGAAAAGATCCAGTGCGCGTTCCACTTCCGGCAGCGGTTCATAGAGATTAAACTGCTGTGAAAACATCATGTGCAAAAAGTTTCCACTGTAGCTCAGGTCGGTTCGCGGTGCCATGAACGGCTTGCCCTGCGAGGTTCGGTAGGCCCAGGCCGCGATCGCACGCACCTTGGAAATAATCCTTGAAGCCGGTAGCTCAAAGGCCGGGCCTTTCGTGGCAGTCGTCAACAGTTCGGTGTTGTAGCAGGACAGCACGTTGAGCATCGAGGAAAGCACAGCCATCGGCGGGGCATTGTCCGGGAAACCCTCAAAGTGGCTCTTCATGCCATAATGCAGATAGGCTTCATCGCGGATACCCGCCTCGAACGTCTCCAGTTCTTCCTTGGCAGGTAGATGACCGTAGAGCACCAGAAATGCGGTTTCCATGAACGACGATTTTTCAGCCAGCTCTTCAATGGCGTAGCCGCGGTAGCGCAGGATCCCCTTTTCGCCGTTAATGAAGGTGATGTCCGACGTGCACGAGCCCGTGTTTCCATACCCCGGATCCAGCGTGATCATTCCCGTTTTGGCACGCAACTGTGTAATGTCTATCCCGGTTTCATTTTCGGTGCCGACGATGGTATCCAGCTCCAGAGACTGGCCGTCATATTGAAGTGTTGCTTTTTTACTCATGATGTATTCTCCAATTCTATTTATTTAAAGTGCTCTTTACCGTGCGGCCGATATCGGCCGGCGACTCTACAACAATCAGGCCGCATTCCGCCATCAGTTTTTTCTTTGCCGCAGCGGACTCATCCGCCCCGGAAACAATCGCGCCCGCGTGTCCCATGCGGCGGCCTGGCGGGGCCGTCTGACCGGCAATGAATCCGATCACCGGCTTGCTGACGTTATCCTTCGCATAGTGCGCCGCCTCAATCTCCATCGACCCGCCGATTTCGCCAATCATCACGATCGCGTCGGTTGCCGGATCGGCCTCGAACATTTCCAACAGCTCCCTCATGGTGGCGCCGATAATCGGGTCGCCGCCGATACCGATGCAGGTGGACTGCCCCAGCCCTTCCGAGCAGAGCTGGTGAACGGCTTCGTAGGTCAACGTACCCGATTTGGAAATCACCCCCACCGATCCTTTCTGTGCAATGAATCCCGGCATGATTCCGACCTTCGCCTCATCCGGCGTCAGGATACCGGGGCAGTTCGGACCGATGAAGCGCGAGCCGGTGGTTTCAACATAGGCTTTCACCTCCACCATCTGCGCGATCGGTATACCTTCCGTGATGCAGACGATCAGCTCAATGCCCGCCGCGGCCGCTTCCATGATTGCATCGGCCGCAAACGGCGGCGGAACAAAGATCAGCGAAACGTTCGCGCCGGTTTCCGCCCGCGCCTCGGCACAGCTGTTGAAGACCGGCACCTTCCCGTCGAGGGCTGTCTGCCCGCCCTTGCCGGGCGTCACGCCGCCAACCACATTATCGCCATATTCTAGGCACTGGGCCGCATGAAAGCTCCCTTCGGAACCCGTAATTCCCTGCACAATAATTTTTGAGTTTTTATCTACCAAAATCGCCATGATATTTACCCTTTTACAGCGGCCACTACTTTGTTGGCGGCATCCTCGAAGGAGTCCGCCGAAATGATCGCCACGCCCGAATTGGCCAAAAGCTCCTTCGCCACATCTGCATTGGTGCCGGCGAGCCGCACCACGACGGGTACATTCAAATCGAGCTCCTTCACCGCCTCGATAATGCCGTTGGCAATGCGGTCGCAGCGAACGATGCCACCGAAAATATTGATCAGCACCGCTTTCACGTTTTCATCGGAAAGAATAATCCGAAAGCCGTTCTTCACGGTTTCAACATTGGCGCCGCCGCCGACATCGAGAAAGTTGGCCGGCGAACCGCCGACCTGCTTAATAATGTCCATCGTCGACATCGCCAGTCCGGCACCATTCACCATACAACCGACATTGCCGTCGAGTTTGATGTAGTTGAGATTATATTTACCCGCCTCAACTTCGGACGGATCCTCTTCATCCAGGTCCCGCATCTCCGCAACCTCAGAGTGCAGGTAGAGCGCGTTGTCGTCAAAGTTAATCTTCGCGTCGAGGGCCACGAGATTGCCCTGTTTCGTGACGATCAGCGGATTGATCTCGACAATGGAGCAGTCGAGTTCGCGGTAGAGCTTATAGAGCTTTTGAAACATGCCGACGGCCTGTTTCGCCGCATTGCCTTCCAGTCCGAGCGCCGCAGCCAGATTGCGGGCCTGAAAACTGCGCAGCCCGAACCCCGGCACAATCGCCTCCTTGACGATCTTTTCCGGCGAGGTTTTCGCGACTTCTTCAATTTCCATGCCGCCTTCGGAAGAGACCATGAAAGTATCCATGCCCTTGGCCCGGTCGAGCGTGATGGCCGCATAAAACTCCTGCTTGATGTCCAGCGCTTCGGCCACCATCACCTTCTTAACGAGCCGCCCCTCCGCGCCGGTCTGGTGCGTGATCAGCGTCATGCCGAGAATCTTCCGGATGTTTTCAAGTGCGCTTGCGCGGTCGGATGAAAACTTGACGCCGCCCCCCTTGCCGCGCCCGCCGGCATGCACCTGCGCCTTGATGATGTATTGGTCGGCACCGAGCTCCTTGCTGACCTGATCCACGGCCGCTTCGGCCTGCTCTACATCTTCAATAGTCACCCCATCCTGGATCGGGATCCCATACCCCTTTAAGAGCGCCTTGGCCTGAAATTCATGAATCTTCATTTGCTCTTTCCCAGATTGGCTTTAACAAATTCGCGGTTGAGGCGGGCGATGTTTTTGACGTCGATTCCCTTCGGGCAGGCGACGGCGCACTCATATTCATTCGAGCAGTTACCGAAGCCCAGCTCGTCCATTTTGTTAACCATATTCTTTGCACGCTGCGCGCGCTCGGGATGCCCCTGCGGCAGGAGGGCAT
>JABDQT010000252.1 GCA_013042165.1 Kiritimatiellales bacterium
TTCCGGGAGTTAATTTTTCGTAGTGCCATCCGTCCTCTTGAGGTGGAAGCATGGAAACCCCATAAATTTCCAGTCGATTCGTTTGGTTTGTTATTTCGGTAAGATTTAGATCGTTAGCCATACATCCACATATCGAAACAAGGCTGAAGGCGACAAGAATCAGCTGAGTTTTTATTTTCATTTTTTTATTCTCCCGACAGTGTCATCCATGGAAGGTATTGCCACTCCACTTTGTTTCGCTCCCCGCCTTTGCGGGGCTCTGCCGCAAGCTCGAGTCCATCGATGCCCGTTATGGGGTGGACTAGGCGACGTGAACAGAAACGCCTGACAGCATATTAAGGATGTGAATGTGGAATGCAAGCGGTGGCTCAATGCTATAACGTCAGATAGGCGAGTGACTTAAGCGGAGAGCAAATACACAAAAACTGTAGCCGCGATCCGCGATCGCGGAATTTCAGCGAGGTCTTGGTCCTCGCCCTACAATAAAGATCAGACGATCAGGGTGCCCTTACAATCCTCTAGAACAAGCCCAAAACTCCGCCGTGTGAGGGCACACGGCCTACAGAATGCGGCATTTCCGAGGAAATACATGTAGGCCCGGTCCCCTGACCGGGCTCAGAAAGGATTTTGGATGGGTTCTACGCGCTCGAGCCCATGGTATAGCCGCATAGGTCGAGGGTGACGAACCGGTAGCCAAGTTGCTTGATCGCATCAGTCAGCTCGAGACGTTCGGTCATGATCTTTTCGAAATCGCCTTCTTCGATCTCGATGCGACAGAGGTTTTCGTGATGCCGCACGCGGTACTGGGTATACCCCCGCGCGCGCAGGATGGCTTCCGCCTTTTCGACCTGCGTCATTGCTTCCAGCTCAATGCGAGTACCGGTGGGAAAACGGGAGCCGAGGCAGGCGAACGAAGCTTTTTCGGCGGTAGGCAGGCCGCGCCGCTCGCTCAGGATGCGAATCTCCTTTTTGAACAATTCCGCATTCTGCAGCGGTGCAACGACGCAGTGATTGGCAGCGGCCTGCGTGCCAGGGCGAATATCGCCCTTGTCATCCTCGATGGCACCATGCGCGAGCACGACATCGTCAAATTCGGACAGAATGGTTTCCATTTTCGTGAACAGCTCGTTTTTGCAGTGGAAGCAGCGATCGCCCTTGTTTTCAAGATAGTCCGGATTCAGGTGTTCGCTGGTCTGGATAACGCGCAGGTTCCAGCCGCGACCGTTTGCCAGATCGATGGCCTGTTGCAGCTCCTCACGCGGAATGGAGGGTGAATCGGCAATCACCATCAGGGCATTTTGTCCTAAAGCTTCGTGCGCGCAGTCGGCGAGATAGGAGGAGTCGACCCCGCCGGAATAGGCTACGGCGAGTGATCCATAGGATTTCAATTCATCGAGCAGCACCTGCTCTTTTTGGTCTATAGTTTTCATGCGGCGCATAGTAGACGAAAGTCGAGGGAGCGGGAAGCTCTGTTCAGAAATAATAGCATGCATTGGCGAATCCAAAACGAAGCTGGAAACTCCGTCGATGCCTATAGCTCAAGATTGCTTTTACGGTTGAGCAGGAGCCAGATGAAGAAGGGGCCGCCGAGCAGGGCGGTGATGATGCCTACCGGGATTTCCGCCGGCGCAATCAGGGTGCGGGACAGTGTGTCGCACAAGGCCAGAAAGAGCCCGCCAAACAGAAGCGAGGCCGGGGTAAGATAGCGGTGGTCCGCGCCGACGAGCAGGCGGCAGATGTGCGGCGACATCATACCGACGAATCCAATGGGCCCGCATACCGCCACCACGCCGCCGACCATCAGGGAGGCCGCCAGGAATATCAGCTTCTTCACGAGCCCGACATTCACGCCGCGGCTGATGGCGATGTCCTCGCCCACCATGAACAGATTCATTTCGCGGTGGAGGAACGCGAGAAGCAGTCCGCCGATGCCCAGAAACGGCAGCAGGTTGGCCAGCTTGCCGAAATCCGCCGTTGTAAAGGTGCCCATCATCCAGTGAATGATGCGGAACGAATGGGTGAGCCCGCTGATGTACTGAATAAAGAGAATCAGGCTGGAAAAGAAGAAGCTGATGGCGATGCCGGCCAGCAGCAGAGTGGGTGTGGAGAAGCCGCCCTTGAGCCGGGTCAGCCCATAGACCAGCAGGACGGATAGAAGGGCTCCGGCAAATGCCGCCAGCGAAGTGCCGGATATGCCCGCGAAGCTAAATGCCCATCCCAGCCGGATAAAGATCGATGCGCCGAGGGCCGCCCCGCTGGAGACGCCCAGAGTAAAAGGTGTAGCCAGCGGATTGCGGAACAGGGCCTGAAACGACATACCGCTGAGCGCCAGCATGGCGCCCGCCGTAAATGCACACAGGACGCGCGGAATGCGAATGTTCAGCAGGATTTCATGTTCCTGACCGAGGGCGGTATAGGGAATATATGCCATGCCGAACAGCGGGCTGAGTGCGAGCACCAGCAGGGCGAGCATGAGAAGGATCACCATCGGCAGGATCGGTTTTTTCATAGCGCACCTCCCGCCGCGACAAGGGGAAGAGTGCGATCGGAAGACGGAGTGATTGAAAATTCCGTGTCGTAGATGTTCTGCAGCACGTCGGCTTTGGCAATGTCTTCCGGGGTCCCCTGGCAGACCATGCGGCCATCTTTGATCCCATAGATGCGGTCGCTGCAGGCCGTGGCCGTATTCACATCGTGATGCACGGCCAAAACAGTAATTCCATGCTCCCGGCAGGCCGAAGTAAGGATGGCGGCCACATTGGCCTGATGCCGATAGTCCAAAAAAGTAGAAGGTTCGTCCAGCAGCAGAAGCGATGCACCCTGTGCGAGAGCCGCGGCGATAAAGGTCATCTGTCGCTCGCCGCCACTGAGCGAGTTCATCGTACGCTGCCGAAAGGGAACGAGGTCGGTACGCTCCAGGGCGGCATCGACTGCGCGATGGTCCTCGGGTTGCATGGTCGTGAAGGCGGAAAGATGCGGATAGCGCCCTGTGGCAACAAACTCCTCGACGGTCAGTGGATTGGTGCGCCCCTCGGCCTGCGGGACATAGCTCATCAGTCTGGCCAGTTCCTTATTTTTGTATTCGGATAATAATTTTTCCCGAATGCGAAGCGTGCCCTGCCAGGTACTGTATATTCCTGCAATGCACTTAATCAGGGTGGTTTTGCCCGCACCGTTGGGGCCAATGATTGAAACATACTCGCCCGCAGCAATATCCATCGAGATGTCTTTCAGGATTTCATTTCCCGAAAGTTCGATGCTGAGGCTCTTAACCTGGATGATCGGTATGGACATATAGGCAGAATTATTTAGAGGCAGAATTATTCAAGCTGCAAAACTCGATATTATTATGGTTAAAGTTGATCCAGAGGAGTTCACTAAAATGCGAACGCGTTAAATATTTCTGTAGGTTATGTCTGAGGTTGTTTTTTCTCTTCTCTAAACCGGAGATGTGAAGGATTGATTCATCGGATAAAGAAATGAATCGCTTATGTTCGTTCTCCAAAGGGGTTGCGAGAAAATGGCAAAGAGCTTCCTTGTAGAGGTTGATAGATAAATAGGCGCCCCATTTAGACAGTAGATCCTCTGTGATTGCGAAAACGCTTTGGCCCTGCTCAGTTGCCGGTTTCCAGTCGATCGTTTCTGTTGAATAGGTCATCCTGCACTCATGATGCAGAGTCGTGGAGATAAATCGCCACGTCAGGGAGTCCGGTTTAAAATTAATAATCTTTCCATGCTGGGTATTGCTGAGAAACAAATAATTAAGTGTCTGAGCTTCATGGTGATTGGAAATGGCTGATGTGGTCTTTAGTTCGTAAATGCTTCCGTTAACAAGGATGTCGATAAAATAGGTTTTACTAAAGCCGTTGTGGCTAACGGTAATGGGGACTTCTTCGACAGCATCAAGTCCCAGTGTCCTGCACCGCAATGCAAGTTCACTTTGGTATTCCTTCTCATCCCAAAGGTTCCCCATTTCAGTATGCAGCCCGAAAGCTTGTCCCATGACTTGATAGTCCAGCTTATGAAACTTATCTTGCGGCAACGGAACAGGCAGCTGTCCATGCTTTATATCCATTATTCTGCCTCCAAATTATTCTGCCTGAAAATCTCCGAGAAATCTTCGAGGATCTGGATGAAGCGGGGGCCGGGAATGCAAACGTAATCATTGGTCAGGATGTGGATGCGGTTGTTTTCGACCGCACTGATCGACGAATACTCCATCCATGCTTCCCGCAGATTGTTCACATTGTTCTGTTCCGGTGCCAGTACGATGATGATATCCGGATTCAGCCGCAAAACAGCTTCTTTTGACAGAATGGAATAGGGCAGCTTTCCGGTCACGACATTCACTCCGCCCGCCAGCTCAATCAGCTCGTTGTGGATGCATTCGCTTCCGAAAGCATGAATCTGATCGATGGTAGTTCCAGGGCTTCCTCCGAATATGATCAACACGCGGGGGGCGGTTTGCCTGTCCGTTTTCATCGCCGATATGCGGCCCTTGAGTCGCGCTAGCAGCTCGTCCGCTTCCCGTTCGGCCCCGCAGGCAAGCCCGATGCTCCGTATCGTATTGAGAATATCGGCAATATAATAGCTTCCCGTTTGCAGATAAGGAATGCCCAGCCTTTTCAATCGCGCTATTTCGGCATCATATTCCTCGTGCAGAATCACCAGATCGGGCTGCAACGAAACGATGGCCTCGAAGTTGAATTGCCCAAAGCCGCCAATCCGCGGAATCTTTTTTGCGGCGTCCGGATAGGTACAGAAGGTCGTCGCTCCGACCAGTTTATCACCCAGTCCCAGCGCATATATGGTTTCGGTTATATTGGGTGCCATCGAAACAATACGTTCCGGTTCGGCACCGCCGTGCTCGAGCGGTAAAACCTCTCCACAGCCAAGCAGAGAGCAGAAGACCATCAAAAGCACACATTGTTGCAGCAGGATTTTCATTGGGTGAGTTCGAATACGAAGGGTTGCGTCAGGATGGAGTCGACATCGCGGCCTCGGCTTGTTGCGGGCTGATAGGCCGCTTCCTTCGCGGAATTTACAGCGGCCTCGTCGAGTCGCCGGTAACCACTGGATTCAATCACTTTCACACCGCCGGCCTTTCCGTTGGCCAGTACTTCGATTGCAAGGATTACGGTTCCCTCTTCGCCGCGCCGCCGGGATACACGCGGATAGGGGGGCATGGTCGCACCCGGAAGGCTCTCCGCGGATATGATGCCCTGATCTTCGGTCAGATGGGTTATGTGTTCCTCTGCTGCCGCTACAGCAGTTGACGCTATCGAGGTATCGGATTCCGGAAGCGTTTCTTGAATCGATCTTTCAGGGATGATGTTTTCCGGGTGCGATACGGTTTGCCGCTCTTCCGGCGAGGCTGCCGCGCGGGTCATGGAGGGCAGCAGGGTAAGATGAACCACCGTCCGGCCGGGTTCCTGCATCGATCTCGGCGGACTGTACATCGCTTTCGTATACAACGCACCAACGTGTACGGCAATGGACAGCGCAATGCCCGTGAGTAAAGGGGCGTTGATTATGGATTTTCCTTTTTGCACGAGAATGAGACTTCCTGAATGCCGGCCTGCTTTAAATTATCCAGCATTTCAATGGCAAGGCCGAGGTCGGCCTGTTGATCGCCTTCTATAAACACGGGCATGTTGCGGTCGTTGTGCATGGCCAGTACCCGGCCAGCCAGCTCATGGGCTGCAACGGGCTCTGAGTTTAGAAACAGCCGGTTGTCGGAATCAATGGTGATGGCGATATAGTCATCCCGGTCGAATGCGGCGGTGCCGGCGGAGGGAAGGTCGACCTCCAGCCCATGGTGCACCACCATCGACACCATCGCATAGATGAAGAAAACGAGCAGGAGAAACACCACGTCGATCAGCGGCAGCATCTCGATCCGTGCTTTTTTGGTTTCGTATCCCGAGGTCAGCTGCATTGCTTCTCCATGCCTTTCTGGACGGTGACTTCGTAACAGGTGATCAGCTGTTCGAGGTAGCGCGTGACCTTCTCCACCTTGCGGGTAAGCGCGTTGTAGGGCAGCAGCGTTGCGATGGCAATGGAGAGGCCGGCTGCCGTGGTAATCAGAGCCTGCGCAATTCCGCCGGTAACGGCCTTGGGATCCGCGATGCCGGCATCGCCCAGCAGGTCGAAGGAAATAATGATGCCGGAGACGGTTCCGAGAATCCCCAGCAGGGGAGCGGCGGTGATGATGGTATCGAGAACCGAGAGATAGCGCTTCATCTTTTCAATTTCGAACATCGCGGCGGCCTCCAGCGATTGCACCAGGCCATAGTTGCGGTGCGAAAGGCCGTTGCTGAGAATGCGGCATACCAGACAGGAGGATACGCTGCCCTCGCTGATAGCCGTCTCGAAATCCCCTTCTTCCGTCAGCGTGAACAGACGATTGATCAAGGCCTGGTTTTTTTTACGTGAAACCAGAAGCCAGAAAATACCGCGCTCAAATACAATGGCCAATGCCGTGCCGGAGCACGCCACCAAAGGCCACATGATCGGGCCGCCTTTGAGAATCAGATCATACATGTGAAATCCTCGGATTTGAACAGCGATTAAGATAGATGGTTTTTCAATCCTTGGGAAGTGTCTTCCATGGGTGGATCCGCGATTCTACAGCGCAAAACCTTGAATTGTTTACGAAGCACCGCAAAATCAGAAGAAACATCAGGAGTATGGAATGAAAATTGTCGTAGCACCCGATTCGTTCAAGGGAAACATGCGCAGTGCCAGGGTCTGCGAAATTATCAAGCAGGCCATTCATTGCGAAGTTCCCGATGCGGATGTGGTGAATGTACCCATGGCCGATGGCGGCGAGGGTACGGTCGAATCGGTGGTTGCGGCGACGGGCGGCAAATTCGAGTCGCTGAAGGTCTGCGGTCCGCTGGGGGATCCGGTTGAGGCATTGTATGGTCTGCTGCCCGACGGTACGGCCATCATGGAGATGGCCTCGGCATCCGGTATCGAGCTGGTGCCGGTCGGTCGTCTCAATCCCATGGCAGCAACCACTTACGGTACCGGCGAACTGCTCAAGCATTTGATTGAGGAGGGGCATACGTCCATCGTCATGGGGATCGGGGGCAGTGCAACGG
>JABDQT010000253.1 GCA_013042165.1 Kiritimatiellales bacterium
GCGGTTTTTGTTTTCATCGGCGTGCTCGTCGTGATGGGCGTCATCTCCTACCGGACCCTGCCGCGCGAAGGCACCCCGGACATCACGATCCCGCAGGTATTCATTACGGCCATTCATCCCGGTACGGCACCGGAAGAAATGGAAAACCTGATCGCGATCCCGATTGAAAAAAAGCTCAACGAGCTCGGCAACGTAAAAACCATTTCAGCAATGGCCGCCGACAGCCTTGTCGTATTCACGATCGAATTCCTGGCCGGCGTGGATGTCGACACCGCCATTCAGCGCGTGAAGGATAAAATCGACCTCGCCCGTCCTGACCTTCCCGATGATCTGGATGAACCCGTGGTCGAAGGCCTCAACTTCAGCACCGATATTCCCATCATGCGCTTCGCGCTTTCCGGCGACCCCGACATCGAGCGCCTGAAAAGCACCGCCGAGTTCATGCAGGATGAGATCGAGTCGATTCCGGGCGTCAAGGAAGCGCGGATCGCCGGCACCCGCGAACGTGAAATCCGGCTGGAATTTGATCTGGCCCGTCTGGCCGCCTACAACATACCGATCTTCGATGTGCTCGGATTGGTTGCCAAGGAAAACGTAACCATCTCCGCCGGCATGCTGGAGGTTGCTGAAAACAAGGTTCAGGTTCGCGTACCCGGAGAATTCGTTCTTGCATCCGATCTAAGCGACACCGTCGTGCTTCAGCGTGAAAACCATCCCGTATATCTCCGCGATATCGCAACCGTCAACGACACGTACAAAGACCTTGTCAGCATTTCGCGCATCAACGGCGAGACGGCCGTCTCCATCGAGGTGTATAAACGTGCCGGCGAAAATTCGGTTAAGCTGATTGATGAGGTCAAGCAGTTTATCCGTCCGGACACCCTGCCGAAGGATATCCACATCACCATCGTTCAGGACGATTCAAAAGATATCCGCGACATGCTGGCCGAGCTTGAAAACAACATGATCTCCGGTTTCTTTCTGGTGATCGTGGTGCTGCTGATCTTCATGGGCCGCCGCAACGCCCTCTTTGTCGGTCTGGCCATCCCCTTCTCGATGCTGCTCTCGTTTACCATCATGTCGCTGATGGGCATCACGATGAACATGGTGGTCCTGTTCGCGCTGATCCTCGCAGTGGGTATGCTGGTCGACAACGGGATTGTGATTGTGGAAAATATCTACCGTCTTCATTGCGAAGGACTGTCCCGCCTCGAGGCCGCGCGGCAAGGCGCCGCCGAAGTGGCCTGGCCGGTCGCCACCTCGACGCTTACGACCCTGGCGGCCTTTTCGCCCCTGCTGTTCTGGCCCGATATTATCGGCGACTTCATGAGCTATATTCCCAAGACGCTGATCATCACCCTGGCCTCCTCGCTTTTCGTCGCACTCGTCATCAATCCGGCCATCTGCTCGGTATTGATTAAACGGGGCAAGCTGAACTTTGATGACAGCCGCACGGACTTCCACCCCTTTGTGCGCTCCTACGAAAAAATCCTGCGTGCCGCACTGCATCATCGTGGCATTCTGCTGCTCGTGAGCATCCTCTTTCTCATTCTGAGTGCCCAGTTGTACGGACGTTTTGGAAAGGGTGTGCTGCTGTTTGTCAACGTGGAACCCCGTGCCGCCCAGATCGAGGTGCGCTATCCCGAAGGCACCGCTATTGAAAAAACCGATGCCGCCATGCGGCAGGTCGAAGCATCCATCCAGGATCTGGATGATATCGAATTTATCCTCTCCAACACCGGCCAAGGGATGGGCAGCGGTTTTTCGGAGGGCAGCGGAGGCACCTACCTCGGCTCGTTTTATGTGAAGTTTGTGGACGAAAAAGAGAGAACGGGAAACACCTCAGATCTGATCCAGAAATTCCGCGATCGCATCGGACAGATTCCCGGCGCGGAAATCAAGATTACGGATCTCGAGGAGGGGCCGCCCCAGCAACCGCCGGTCAACATTGAGGTATCGGGCGAAGATCTGGAACAGCTCAACGACATTGCCACCGAAATCAAGCGAAGCATCAGTCATATTCCGGGGCTGGTCGACCTGCGGTCAAACTATGAAAACGCCCTGCCCGAGCTGCAGTTCATTGTCGATCGCAAACGCGCCGGCATTCTGGGCATGGACACGGAAACGATCGGCTTCTTTCTGCGCACCGCGATCTATGGCACCGAATCGCAGCGCAAGTTCCGGGCGGGCGAAGAAGAGTATGATATTACCGTGCGCCTGCCGCGCCTCTCGCGGGAGCAGTTCAGTCTGCTGGATTCCATCTATATTCCCGTTCAGGATGCCATGCCGGTCCCTCTCTCATCGCTCGGGCATTTTGAATACACCGCCGGCCGCGGGGTGATTCGCCGAAAAGACCAGAAGCGCGTAATCACCATCTCCGGCAACAAAGATGGGCGCGAGTCGAACGAGTTGCTCGCCGATATTATGCCCATCGTCGACAACATTCAGCTTCCGCCCGGCTATGGCATTCAATACACGGGAGACAAGGAGGACCAGCAGGAGTCTACGGCATTCCTGAGCAAAGCCTTTCTGCTTGCGCTGGCCGGTATTGTGGTGGTTCTGGTGCTCCAGTTTAATTCGGTACTGCTTCCGTTCGTGATCCTGCTCTCCATTATCCTGTCGATCATCGGCGTCATGTGGGGCTTGCTGCTCACCCGTATGCATTTCAGCATTATCATGACCGGCGTGGGCATCATCAGTCTGGCGGGCATTGTGGTGAATAATGCCATCGTTCTCGTGGACTGCATCAACCAGATGAAAGCCAAGGGTCTCGACACCACGGAAGCAGTCGTGCATGCCGGGCGGCTTCGTCTGCGCCCCGTTTTACTGACGGCGATCACAACCATCCTGGGCCTGATCCCAATGGCGATCGGTTTCAGCTTCGACGTCCACACGCTGCGCTTCATCGTTGGAGGTGCAACCTCCGCATGGTGGGCACCCATGGCAATTGCGGTCATCTTCGGCCTTGCCGTTGCCACACTGCTGACACTCATTCTCGTTCCACTGATGTACAGCCTGGCCGACTCGTTCAGTCACCGGGTTCAACAGCGCATTACAATCGGCAGCGACTAGCGCCATAAAAATACCCGACTAGTATTCCTCACTATTTTCCTGAAGCCGCAGGCTTGCCTAAACAACACCTTGCATTTATGATGTACTGGTTGGGTTGAAAGAAACAGAGGAACAACGTGGCTAAACTGTCTGACAAGGAATGGACCGCTCTCAAGAAAAAACTGGATGCCGAGGGGCGTCTGGATAAATTTTCACTTGGAGAACCGGAAAGAGAATACGTAACGTCCCGCGGCATGGATATTTTGCGGCTGCATGCAGCCGATTTCGTCAACAAGCGTCTGGCGCCGGCGAATCCGAAGAACGATGGACGGCAAACGCCCACCAAGGGTCATCCGGTTTTCATTGCCCAGCATGCATGCGGTTGCAACGACCGCGACAGTGTTGAACAATTCCTGGGTTATGAAAAAGGTCGGGAACTGACCGGTGGCGAGGTCGATAAGATTGTCGATGCCATCCTGCGCTGGATCGGGGAAAATCTCGAAGACTAACCTTGGTCGCATGGATCCAGGCACAACCTATGAACGGCTTTTTTCTTTTCACAGCCCCACCCCTTAAATAGTCTGCGTTGCTTATGGAACCGATTATTGTCAAGAGGTCCAACCACAACGTCAGCCGCAAAAACATCAGCTCGGCCGCCGTCAAGGTACTGTACCGCCTGAAAGATGAAGGATATACCGCCTATCTGGCCGGTGGAGGGGTCCGCGACCTCCTTCTTCAAAGAAATCCAAAGGATTTCGATGTGGCCACGGATGCCACACCGGACCAGATCAAGAAAATGTTTCGCAACTGCCGCCTGGTCGGGCGCCGCTTCAGGCTGGCCCATATTCTCTTCCGGGGAGAAGTCATCGAAACCTCCACGTTTCGCGCTCCCGTACCCGAAGACGAAAGCGCCTATTGCGAAAACACCTATGCCACCGGCGATACCGGCATGGTCATGCGCGACAATATTTTCGGCACACCGGAACAGGATGCCCTGCGGCGCGATTTCACCATCAACGCACTTTTCTACAACATTGCCGACTTCTCCGTGATCGACTATGCCGGCGGGCTGGAGGATCTCGAAAAAAAAGTAATTCGCGTGATCGGGGATCCGGACAAACGCTTCGCCGAAGATCCCGTTCGCATGATCCGTGCCGCGCGCTTTGCCGGAACGCTTGGCTTTGAAATCGAACGCACCGCGTATGACTCCATTTGCCACAACAAAGATCTTCTCGCGCATGCCGCCCCGTCGCGGATGTATGAAGAGGTGCAGAAGCTGTTTTTCTGTGGACATGCCAAAGAAGTTTTTCAGTGGCTCGAAAAACCCGATCTGCTGCATCCGATGTTCCACGACTTTTCGCACTGGATCGATGAAGATCGATCGCGTCACACCTGGGTCATTCATACGCTTGAACAGATGGATCGCTGGCGCAAAGCCGAACTGCGCGTCCACCCCGCCCTGCTCTTCGCGCTCATTTTCGGGGAATATCATGAATATCTCATCGAGCGCAATCTGGCGGCCGGCCAATCCCCGCATGATGCCGTACGGGATGCCGTGCACGGGCACCTGAAAGGCATATGCGACAACGTCCGGATTCCTAAAACAGTGATCTATAAAATATCGGACATCATGGGAAATCAGGAACGGTTTCACAAAACCAAGGGGCGACGCCCGCAGCGTTTCACCCAGAACCGAAACTTCCTTGATGCCTTCCTCTACTTCAAGTTTTCCTCCAAAGCCCACAACCGAAACCTGGAACTGCTCGATTTTTGGAGCGATCTACGCAAGGGAAAGCAAAAGCAGCCCACCGGATTGCAGAAGAAAAACACTCCCGATACAGCAAACCAGTAACAAGTTTAATCCTAATATACACTTGTGTGATGCCTCTTTCTTGAGCTACATTTTTGTACTTCATGCGCCAGTTTCTGGGCTTGAATGAACGAGGATGCAAAAATGAATCAAAGCGAAAAGGAACTTAGTGTCCTGTATAAAATTTCGCAGACTATATCGGCCAGACAGCACAATGTTTCCGATCTGCTTACTGAAGTGCTTCAAATCATGGAGACTGATATGGGGGTTTCGCGCGGAACCCTCAGCCTGCGCAAAGCCGGCAGTGATGTACTGAACATTGAAGCCTCAAGCGGTCTCTCAACAAGCGAAATACGGCGCGGGCAATACCAGCTTGGAGAAGGAGTCACCGGACGCGTGGCCCAGACGGGTATTTCCGAGCTGGTACCTGATATCAGTGAGTCGGAAGACTTCCTCAACCGCACCAAGGCGCGTAGCGACCAGAAGATCGCGTTTATCTGTGTTCCGATTATCCACCATAAGGAAGTGGTCGGCACCATGAGCATCGACCTGCCCAGCGTTGATGAGGAAGAGCTGAAAGGCTACGCCGTTTTCCTCGAACACGTGGCCCAGATTCTGGCCTCCGCCGTATCGACGATTCGCGAGGAGATCGAGGAACGTAATGCGCTGGAGTCGGAAAATGAAATGCTGCGTCGGCAGCTGGGCGATCGCTACAGCATCGACAACATGGTGGGCAACTGCAACTCCATGCGGATCGTGTATGAACAGATTATTCAGGTGGCGCACAGTGCCGCAACCGTGCTCGTACGCGGCGACTCGGGTACCGGCAAGGAGCTGGTGGCGCGTGCGATCCACTTTAACAGCGACCGCAAAAACAACGCCTTTATCAGTATCAACTGTGCGGCCCTGCCCGAGAACCTGATCGAGTCCGAGCTGTTCGGCCATGAAAAAGGCGCCTTCACCGGTGCCGCCCAGCAGCGCAAGGGCCGCTTTGAACTGGCCAACGGCGGCACAATCTTTCTCGACGAGATCGGTGACATATCTCCGGCGGTACAGGTCCGCCTGCTGCGCGTCCTGCAGGAAAAAACATTTGAACGCGTGGGCGGGAACGAGCCGATTGAGGTCAACGTGCGCGTGGTGGCCGCCACAAGCCGCAATCTCGAAGAAGGGATCGCCAAGGAAACCTTCCGCGAAGACCTCTACTACCGTCTCAACGTCTTTCCGATTTTGCTGCCGCCATTGCGCGAACGCAAATCGGATATCATGCTGCTGGCCGACTACTTTCTTCAGCATTATGGCGGTATGTATGGGAAGAACATGAAGCGAATCTCCACCTCAGCCATCAACATGATGATGGCCTACCACTGGCCGGGAAATGTTCGCGAACTTGAAAACTGCATTGAGCGCGCCGTGCTCACCTCCTCCGACGGGGTGATTCACGGATTTAATCTGCCGCCTTCCCTGCAGACCAGTGATGAAACGCACACCAATCTACTGCCGGAGAAAGGCGCCAATCTAAAGCAGATGGTCGATGCCTACGAACGCGAAATTCTGATCGACGCGCTCAAGAAGTATCGCGGGAATGCGGCCGCCGCGGCGCGCTATCTTGAAACGACCCAGCGCATCATCAATTATCGCATCAAGAACCTGGGCGTTGAACCGCGGAAATACAAGTAGCAGACAGTGCTTAGTCGGAAAGTGCTTGGTGCGTAGTCCAGAAACCAGACACCAGGCACAAAGCACTAGAACACTACCTCATGGAAATAACGCATTTAGTCGAATCGTTCAAATTTCGTTTTCAGGCTTCGGCCATCGATAACGCCCAGCGGGTTGCCGAAGAACTCCTGGCGCACGTCTTCGACTGCAAGCCGTTGGAGATCTATACCAAGGCACTGCTTCACGATGCCAGCACGCGCGAGAAGGCGGATTGCATTCGCAAACTCGAACCCCTCGCGCAGCGCATCGAAGCCGGTGAACCGTTGCAGTATGTGATCGGCCATGTCGATTTCTGGGGGCTCCAACTCAAATGTGA
>JABDQT010000260.1 GCA_013042165.1 Kiritimatiellales bacterium
AGCTCGCCGACCGCGTTCATTTTCTGCTGCTGACGCAGGTGTTTTTCAATCGCTTTTTCCTGGGTGATGTCGCGGCTGATGGTCACATAGCTGACCAGTTCCTCCGCATCGTTGCGAATGGGATAAATGACGGCCTCCTCGTCGTAGAGGTTTCCGTCTTTTTTCCGGTTGGTTATTTGCCCTGACCAGGTCTTACCGGAAGAAATGGTGCCCCACATTTCTTCAAAAAAGGTTTCGCTGTGCTCATCGCTCTTGAGCAGATCGGGTTGTTTGCCGAGAATCTCATCGGAAGGGTAGCCCGTGGTGGCTTCGAATGCGGCGTTGACATAAAGAATGGCTCCATCCACTCCGGTAATCATGATCGACTCGGTGGATTGCTCGACGGCAACCGCCAGACGCCGCATCTCCTGCTCCATCGCAATGCGCTTGGTGAGATCCCGACTGATTCCAACCATACCGGTGGAGCCGGCGGCGGATTCAAGATAGGGAATCTTTACCGTGCTGTGGTAGACCTCGTTGCCCTCGACATCCCTGATCCAGCCCTCCGTCTCGAGGTTGGTGCCGCCCGCCAGCACACGCAGATCTTCCATGTGGGCGGCTTGTGCCTGATCCTCCGGAAGAACGTCTGTTGCGGACTTGAAATGAATGCTGTCCGAGTCCGCGCCGATAAAGCGGGCATAGGCCTTATTGCAGCCCAGATAGAGTCCGCGATTGTCCTTCATGTAGATCGGGTCGGGAATGGAATCGATCAGGCAGTGCATGAGGGCCTGCTGTTCAACCAGCCGCTGTCCCACCTGGATGCGGGCCAGCAGTTCGCCGCTGTCAAACGGCTTCTTAATGAAATCATCGGCCCCGGCTGAAAATCCTTCGAGCACATCCTCCTTGTCCGTCTTGGCGGTCAGCAGAATGACATAGACCGGAATCGCTTTATCGATCTTCCGCAGATTTCGGCACAGCTCCACCCCGCTGAGCCCCGGCATCATCCAGTCGATCAGCGCCAGCTTGGGCGGATCATCCTGCTGCAATATCTCCCATGCCAGATCTCCGTTTTCCGCAGCGATGACTTCATAGCCCGCCTTGGTCAGCGTCTTCGTCAACAGGGTTCGGGAGAATGTATTATCCTCGGCAATCAGAATTTTCATCTACGGGTCTCCATACGGAACAGGCTTAATTATGCGATCACATCAGAAACAAGGTCCTTAGCCGCCGATAGTTGCAAATAGACTATTGCGGTTCAATTGTTTTCCCCTTCTAGTCAAACCAGTAAAAAGCACCGGTACCGCAGGGTGCCGATGCTTTAACATCTAGTTCGTATACAGATCATCAGCCATACATGTGGTCGGTATCGTCAATAACTTCCTTCACAGCGGGAATACGCTCCTTGAGCAGGGTCTCAATACCGTTTTTCATGGTCATGCGCGCGCCGGGACAGCCCTTGCACCCGCCTTCAAGCTCGATGAATACCACACCATTCTCTACCTTGGTCACGTTGCCGCCGCCACCATGCGAGGCCAGGGCCGGAGAGACTTCTTCGTCCATGACTACATTTACGGCATCCAAAATTTCCTGATCGGTCATCGGTCATTCCTTTTCTTTAGATGAAATTGACTTGTGAATGCTTAATCCCTACTACTTTCCTCCGACTTTAACAAGCACAGGGGCAGGTATTTAATGATCGACTACATATTCAACATGCTGAAAGGGGCGCTGATGGGCGCGGCCAACGTCATTCCCGGCGTTTCCGGCGGAACCATGGCCTTGTTGACCGGAATCTTTGAAAAACTGATCAACACCATCAAGTCGTTCGACATCAAGGCGGTAAAGCTGGCCTGCACCTTCAAATTCAAGGAGCTGTTCGAGCACGTCGACATCAAATTTCTCTCCGCCATCGGCATCGGGGTCGTGGCGAGCATCCTGACCTTTGCCCGGGTGCTTGAATTCCTGTTCGAGCATTATGCCCTCTATGTATGGGCCTTCTTCTTCGGACTGATCCTCGCGTCCGTCTATTATGTAGGCAGGAAAATCAGCCGGCGCAGCACCTCGGTGATCCTCCTCTTTATCGTCGGCACGGCCGTGGCCGCCAGTATCGCATTCATGGAGCCGGCCCAGGAAAACGCCTCGATCCCCTACCTGCTTGTTTGCGGGGCCATCGCCATGTGCAGCATGATTTTGCCCGGTCTTTCCGGCTCCTATGTCCTTCTGCTGATGGGCAACTATCAGCTCGTCATGATCAAGGCGGTTTCCAATTTCGACGTTGCCGTTCTCGTTCCCGTCGGGATCGGGGCCCTGGTCGGACTGGCCGCTTTCGCCCGGTTGCTTTCGTGGATATTCAAAAAGTATCACGATCAAACCATCGCCCTGCTGACTGGATTCATCTTTGGTTCCCTTGCCATCTTATGGCCGTGGAAAAACGCCGTCATCCGGACATTTGAAAAAGGGGATGAGATCAAGGAGAAGGTAATCGGCTACGACTATGCCCTGCCGGAACTGAATGCCGAAACGGGTATCGCCCTCGCCATTATGCTCGCGGGCATCGCAATTATTGCCCTGATCGAAACCATGGCCGGCAAAGCTCCGCGCGACTAGCGCCCGATGCGGGCATCGGGCCTACACCTATATGCTGTAGGCTGGGTACCCTTACCCGGCGAAGAACGAGCTAAACCGAAACCATCTTGTCGGCGCGGTAGGATGAACGC
>JABDQT010000270.1 GCA_013042165.1 Kiritimatiellales bacterium
CGGAAGGGGAGCGTTCACGCGCTCCCTTTTTTGCGTGTGTTTGTGGCGTGTTTGTAGGTGGTTGGTACCAACCAAACGGCGAAAACCAACCAACAGACAGGCGTTCAGAAAACTTTTTCCGGCTCAACTTTTCACCCGAGCCCTGTTTTTAGAGGCTTCGCCGGCGAAAATGCGGTTGGTTCGTGTGGGTCATTGTGTGGGCATTGGTTGGTGGATTGGTTGGTTTTTATCGAGGTTTTTCCACCTTATTCCAGCTTGTTCAATTAATTTCTTTAAAATACTGCAATCGCACAAAACCCCTAAAAATAAAGGCCGGAACGTGTGTTCCGGCCTTCAAAGTTGGTAGCGGGGCTCGGATTTGAACCGAGGACCTTCAGGTTATGAGCCTGACGAGCTACCGGGCTGCTCTACCCCGCAGTCATTTCTCGTTAAGAGGCGGGCTAAGATATAGGATTCGCTTCCCAGTGCAAGGGGTAAAACTCATTTTTTTTGCGGTTTCTGAACTGTTAACAATTTTTCGCCGGGTGGGGGCACCCGGCCTACAGGAATGGCGGGTTTTTAGGCCTGATACCCTCATCGGGCGTTTGCTCTAGGTGGCCTTGACGTTACAGGGCGGGTTGGGTAGCTTGTGCGCCTGTTACTTAAGGAGACTCTCTATGCCGGACATTCAAATTATGCCTTCGATTCTTGCGGCGGACTTCGGTCATTTGGCGGAGGGCTGCCGGCGGGCCGAGGCGGCCGGTGCGGATCAGATCCATGTGGATGTGATGGATGGCGTGTTTGTGCCGAATATCAGCTTCGGGCCGGATGTGGTGAAGATGTCGGCGGCGAATGTGTCGATTCCGCAGAATGTGCACCTGATGGTGTCGCGGCCGCAGGACCACATCAAGGCCTTTGCGGATGCGGGCTCGGACACGATCCAGATTCACATCGAAGCGAAGTGCGATGTTCCGGAAACATTGGCGGCCATCCGGGCGATGGGAAGGCGTCCGGCGATCACGCTGAATCCGGAGACGCCGGTAGAGAGCATTTTTGAATGTCTGGACAACCGCTGGGTGGATGAGGTGCTGGTGATGTCGGTGCATCCGGGCTTTGGCGGGCAGAAATATATTTCGGCGGTGGAGGATAAGATTGCCGCGATCCGGCAACGGGCGGGTTGGGTGGATATTGCCATCGACGGTGGTATTGACGACCAGACGGTCGGGCCGGCGGCGGCCAGCGGCGCGAATCTGTTTGTGGCGGGTTCCTATCTGTTCCGGCAGGAAGATATGGCGGCGGCCATTGCCGATATGCGGAAGCAGGCGACGGAGAGCTATTGTTCTGCAATTTAAGAATTTTGATTTCCGATTTCCGATTTTCGGAACTCAGGCGGCGTTGGCCTTTCTGGAGGGACGGGCTCTGTCCCGTCATAGGACGGCTCATAATTGCGCCTCTGCGAGGAATGCAATTCATTTCCAGATGGTCAGGTCGCGCGGGGCGGGTTCGGAGCTGAAGAGCCGGCTGGCGAGCAGGGCGATCCCGAAGGCGACGATGAAGGAGAAGGGGAAAAAGTAGACCCAGTGGGCACCGACTCCTTTTTGAAGCCATCCCGTTGCCGGTACCGATACCGCCAGACCGATCAGCCATCCCCGGAAATTTCCCTTACGCGTCAAAATACCGAGCAGAAACAGCGCCAGCACCGGCGCGCTGAACAGACTCATGAAGGTGGCGAAGGCTTTGATGATGCCGCCGATGGTGGAGACGTAGAAGGCCAATGACGTCGCCAAAATGCCCAATACAACGGTGATGATCCGGGCGAGGGTGACGTCGCTGAAAGCAGGCATCTTACAGCCGGAAGCCGACAGCTGATCTGAAGAGCTGTTGCTGTTAGCTGTGTGCGGTCGGCTGTAAGCTCGTAGGGGGTTCTTAATGTCGTTGATCAAGACCGTCGCTATCGAGTTGATGCCGGAGTCCATGGAGGACATGGCGGCGGCGAAGACGGCGGTGATCAGCAGGCCGGAGATGCCCCGGGGCAGATAGTGGATGATGTAGTAGGGCATGACCTTGTCGCCCGTGATTGCATCCGGCAACGCGGCATTCTTAAAGAAGGCGAAGAGTCCCAGCCCGATAAAGAGCAACAGGGCGATAATTACGACATCGGTGCCGGCGTTGAAGACGACGGACTTGACGGTTTTACGCAGCGAGCCGGTGGCCATAAGCCGCTGGACGGTGACCTGATCGGTGCCGTAATCCTGCATGAGCTGGAAGAAGAAGGAGACGGCGACAATCGGGCCGGACATCGCGAACAGGTTGAGCTTCCAGTCGGCAATATGGAGGCGTCCAGTCTCCCGCGCGAGGGCCAGAATGGTTTCGGTTCCGCCGTCGATGCCGTGTACCAGGCTGACCGCCACCCAGACGGCACCGCCGATGAGGATGACGAACTGGATGACATCGGTCCAGACGACGGCGGCGAGTCCCCCGAGGGTGGTATAGGCGGTGGCGAGAATGCCCATCATGCAGATGCAGCTCCAGAGGGGAATGCCCGTGACGATCGACATCGCCAATGCCGGGGCATAGACGACCGTGCCCAGCCAGCCGAGCCGGGCCAGCACAAAGAGTCCGGCCACGCCGTAGCGCGCGGAGGGGCCGAAGCGTTTCTCGATGTATTCGTAGGAGGTGGTGACCTGCAGGCGGTGGTAGATCGGATAGAAGAGCAGCAGGATGAACGGCGCAACGACCGGGCTCATGAGGCAGACGATGATGAGTGCAATGTTTTCGGAATAGGCGGTGCCGGGGAGGCCGAGGTAGGTGACGGCACTGGTGAGCGAGGCATACATGCTCATGGCCACGGCGAGCCAGGGGAGCCTGCGGCCGCCGAGAAAAAACATTTCGGCGTTTTCCTGCCTGCGCGAGAAGAAGAGCCCGACGCCGAGCATGGCGGCGAGATAGGCGATCAGGATCAGGTAGTTGAGTGTGCCGAACTGAGAAGGGGCCATGTTCAGAGGTCTATCCCGGAGTTTCCGTGGATCGGTGATTCGAGCGAGTCGGCAAGGATGCCTGCCAGTTCGTCATTGGTCAGCTGGATCGGATTGCCTTTCATGCTGCTGGCCTGCCTGGCCTTCTCGACGATATCTGGAATGTCCCCGGCGGTGACGCCAAAAGCCTCCAGCCCCGATACGGGCATGTCTTCGCAGAGTGCGTTGACCCAGTCGAGCCCATCGCTCAGCCGGGCATTCCCGCTGCCCGTTAGCATGACGGCGACCTCCCGGTATTTTTCGAGTGCGGGATTTTCAGCGGCGCGCTCCTCCAGCGCCTCAATGTTGGCCTTCATCACGGCGGGCAGGAGGGAGGCGCACACCATGCCGTGCGGTGCCTTGAACATCCCGCCGAGCGGACCGGCAAATCCGTGTACCGCCCCGAGTCCGGCATTGGAAAGCGCCAGTCCGCCGCACAGGCTCCCGAAAGCCATGCCGGTGCGGGCTTCGAGATCCGTTCCGTCCTTATAGGCCCGATGGAGCGAGCGGGATACGCGCCTGATGCCTTCGCGGCAGATGCCGTCGGTCAGCGGGTTGGCCTTGGCGGAGACGAAGGCTTCCAGCAGCTGGATAAAGGCATCGAGCCCGGTGCTGGCCGTGACCTCGGGGGGCATGGAAAGCGTAAGCTCGGGATCAACGATTGCGGCAGTTGGCAGCATTTTGGGGTGGCGCATGCTGACCTTGACATTGTGTTCGGGCGAGAGGAGGACCGAGTTGCGAGTGACTTCCGCGCCGGTGCCCGCCGTAGTCGGTATGGCAATGCAGGGCGCTGGATCCTCGCTCAACGGCTCGCCTTTGCCGATCACTTCCAGATAGTCCATCAGATCGCGGGTGTTGGTGAGCAGGGCGGCGATGGCCTTGCCGGCATCGATCACGCTGCCGCCGCCGAAAGCGACGACCATATCGCACTGCTGTTCGCGCGCCTGCCGGGCGAGGGTATTGATCCGGTCGGTGGTCGGCTCGCCGGAAACGCTGAAAGCGGCGGGCTCGGCACCGCATTCCTTCAGTGCTTTGAAGACGGGCGCAACCCGCTCGGCGCTTGAGCCGGTGATCAGCGCGACACGCCGGCCTGTGCCCGGGATCAAGCCGGGCAACTCCCGAAGGGTTCCGCAGCCAAAAAGAATGCGCTGGGCGGTTGCGAATTCAAAGATCATAGACGTCTCTCCACAGGTTCATTTTTCAGCTTAGCGGGGCGGTGTACCTTGTCCAGAATGATTTTGACAATAAGGGCAGAAACGCTACATTCCGACCTCTTTTTGGTAGCGAGGAGAAATGGCATGCCAACCTATGATTACGAATGCTCCGCCTGCGGGCACACCTTTGAAGCCTTCCAGTCCATTTCCGCCGAGCCGTTGACGGAATGCCCGGAGTGCGGGGGTGGCGTTCGGCGCCTGATCGGCGCGGGCGCCGGTTTTCTCTTCAAGGGCTCCGGTTTCTATCAAACCGATTATCGCAGCTCCGGCTATCAAAAGGCCGCCGCAGCCGATAAACCCAAGGCCGATCCTCCAAAAAAGGATGAAAAGTCCGCTTCCAATAAGGATGCGAAAAAGGCACAGTAGCCGGCCAATTGCGATTTCGGTTTGGGATGGATTGCGTAACTGTAAAACAAGGGATATTGAACTATGAAGGATAAGAAGGAATTCTACAATCTGTTGTCCGAGCTCGACGGACACCCATTCGCCGAATACCGGCAGATTATCGGCGATTTCGATTTCTCGCGCTACGTAATCAAATGCACGAACATTGACTTTGAGTCCGAAGAGGGTGTCAGCACGATCCTCAGCATCCGTGTGCCGCAGACCATCGCGGAAATTCCCGAATATCTCTTCGACAGTCCGGTCCGCCGCACGGCCATGGAGGATCTGCTGCTCCGCCGCCTGGCGACAAACATCAACCGTATTGCCCACTACGACCACGCCGGCATTGCCCGTCGCCACATCTATTCGGCCATGCCGAATCAGAAGATTCTGCCCCGCAGCGCGCTGCTGATTACGAAAGAGTATATCGAAGTGCGGGTGCAGGTGGTGCTCCCGATCCAGCAAATGCTCGTCGACGGGGAACCGCTTGTTTCGATCGATGGCGAGCTGGCGCAACAGCTCTTCTTTGAAGACCTTCCCGAAATCGTCAGCAACAGCCTGCTGTATTGCAACCTCGACGGTACCGATGCCGATGATCATGTGAACACCATGGAGGATGCGGACCGTCTGCGCCAGTATCTGGGTGCAAGCGGCATGGTAAGTTTCGTGGCGGAAGGCTCGCTGGTATCGCGGATCACCGGCGAAGACCAGCCCGACTACGAGCGTATGATCCCGGTTGAAGTGGATGAAGGCCTCGTCGAAGAGATCGAAGTTCCGCATGCGGGAAGCGTGCGCGGTGTCGGTATTCCGAGCGGGCTCACGCTGATCCTCGGCGAGTCCAACAACGGCCGCGTCGACCTGATGAATGCGATCTCCCAGGGCATCTACAACCACATTCCCGGCGATGGCCGTGAGTTTTCCGTAACGGTCGCTGATGCCGTCAGCGTCTGCTCCGAGCCGGGCCGGTCGATCCAGCACGTCGATATATCCGCGTTTGTCAGCGAGCTTTCGGATGGCGGCAAGCCTTCGTCCTACTCGACCAAATCCGCGGGCAGCTTTACATCGCAGGCGGCGTCCACCGTCGAGGCGCTCGAAGCCGGTGCCCGCGTGTTGCTGTTCGACGAGCACACCTCATCGTCCACATTCCTTTCGGCCGACGCCCGTGTCAGCCCGCTGATGGGCACCTCCACGCGCAACACGCTGGCCGCACGCGCGCGCCAGATGGTGGATGAGCTCGGCATCTCGCTGGTCGTTGCCGGCAGCAGTCTGGTGGCGGAATTTATCCCGGTGGCAGACAAGATCCTCAAGGTGGAAAATTTTCAGGTGACGGATATCACGGAGGAAGCGAAGCAGCTCGACGTGGTTTCTTCCAAGGTTGCCGACCGTTCGGCCAGCCTCTCTTCGCTGCTCAGCCGGTCGCGCTGGATCATGCCGAGCTCGATCGATCCGAGCATCGGTCGCGAAGACCTCGTTATTGATGCCGACGGCGTGGACTATCTCCAGTTTGGACGGTCTATTGTTGAGCTGGATGCCATCCGTCAGATTGCCGACGCCGATCAGGCGCGGGCCATCGGCTATGTACTCTACTACGCCAAGCTGCGCTACATGGACGAAGGTTATCCGCTGCGTGAAATTCTCGACCTGGTCGACCGCGATCTCTCCAACGAGGGGCTGAACGCGCTCGTACGCGACCCGCGGGGTGATCTGGCACGGCCGCGCCGCTATGAGGTTGCCGCTACGCTGAACCGTCTGCCGGCCTTCCGTGTATCGCACGTCACGGACTAGACCATGCGGCTGGTTATCCAGCGCGTCAAGCAGGCATCGGTTGCCG
>JABDQT010000281.1 GCA_013042165.1 Kiritimatiellales bacterium
GAAATACCACTTCCTGCCGGAAGCCCACACCGATTTTATCTTTCCCATCATCGGGGAAGAGCTTGGACTGGTGGCTTCTCTGGCTGTCGTGCTGATGTATATCGTACTGTTCGTGCTGGGCTTGCGCATTGCCCTCAAGGCGCGCGACGACTTTGGGAGACTGCTGGCGTATGGAATCACACTGATGTTGAGCATTCAGGCCCTGATTAATTTTGCGGTCGTGACGGGCTGTGTGCCCACCAAGGGATTGGCGCTGCCGTTCATCAGCTACGGCGGATCATGTCTGCTGGTGGCGTGCGTGATGGTCGGCATCCTAATCAATATTGCGCAGTCCTGTATGAAATCGCCCTCCAAGGGATCAGGAAATCCCTTCAAGGATCGGGTGCGAAAAGTTTGAACGGAGTGGCCATGAACGACGGATATGAACTGCTCGACAGCGGCAATGGCCGGAAACTCGAACGCTTCGGCGAGGTGGTGCTGGAGCGCCCGTGCGCCCAGGCGGTATGGCAACCCCTCCAGCCCGATATCTGGGACCGGGCGATGGCCCGATTCGACCGCGTCGGCGGGCTGAACTGGGAGGGGCGCGGCAGGATGCCCGACCGGTGGAATGTTGAAATCGCCGGTGTAGTCATGAAGCTTTCCGCCACCGACTTCGGGCATATCGGAGTATTCCCCGAGACGCGCGCGCTGTGGGAGTGGATCCGGTCGACGCTCGCAGCTGAAAAAGAGAAGAAAGGGCGCGAGCTGAAGTTTCTGAACCTGTTCGCTTATTCCGGCGGAGCGACGCTCGCCGCCGCCCAGGCCGGTGCACAGTGCTGCCACCTCGATGCCTCCAAAGGCATGGTTGAATGGGCACGCGAAAACGCCGCGCTCAACAAGCTGCAGGATGCACCCATTCGCTGGATTGTCGACGATGTGATCAAGTTTCTGCGGCGCGAGGTAAAGCGCGGTAACCGCTATGACGGCATTCTACTCGATCCGCCTTCGTTCGGTCGCGGTAAGAAAGGCGAGCTCTACAAGATCGAGGAAAGCCTCATGACCACGCTCGATCTGGTGCACGGGGTATTGACCGACGATCCCGCGTTCGTTCTGCTGACCTCGCACACCCCCGGCTTTTCACCCATCGTGCTTGGCAACCTGTTGCGGCAGTATCATAACAGCGGTTCCTTCGAATGCGGTGAGATGCTGCTGACCGGCAAGCCCGGTGTAAATGACCTGCCGAACGGCAACTGGGCCCGCTGGATCAACGAGTAGTTTTGTAGGGCGGGAAAGGTTGAGGAACGAGACCTTCCCGCCATCGAATGAGCGAAAGAAGGCGGGAAGGACGTTGCCCGTTCCCGCCCTACAACAGCTTGAGTGCAGTAAAATGAACGAGATCAACTATATCGCCGAAGAACTGAATCCCTTGATTCTGTTTGCAGACAACCATCTGCTGGCGGTGAACAAGCCGGCGGGGCTGCTTTCGCAGGACAGCGGCACCGGGCTTCGGAACCTCGAAGACTGGGCGCGCGAGTGGGTGCGGATCGATAAAAACAAGCCCGGGGCGGTCTTTCTGAATGCGGTGCACCGCATCGACAGGGCCGTCAGCGGCATCGTGCTGTTTGCCCGCACCAGCAAGGCGCTGACGCGCCTGAATGAAGATATCCGCAAACGCAACTGCCGGAAGATCTATCATGCACTGGTCGAAGGTGTTCCCGCCAAGCCGGAGGATCAGCTCGTGCATTGGCTCTCGCACGAGCACCAACGCGCCGGGGTTTGCCGGGAAGGGGACCGTGGAGCGCAGCGGGCGGCATTACGCTACAGGATCCTTCAACTGGCGGGTGATCAGACGCTGCTGGAAGTCGATCTGGAAACCGGTCGCTACCATCAGATTCGCGCGCAGCTATCCGCGATCGGTTGCCCGATTGCCGGGGATCAAAAATATGGCGCGAAACAAGCGCCGGAAGACGGATCCATTGCGCTGCATCACCGACGGCTGGAAATCACGCATCCCACGCTCAAGGAGCCGGTGATGATCGAAGCACCCTATCCCGCCGATTCTGAATGGTGGAAACTTTTGGGTTCGTAGAACCCACGCTACAACGTTGTAGAGTTGGCTCTATGAGCCAATCTTATTGAATGAGCTGATCCAGTTGCCATGAGCGTAGAAGCGACGCCCTCGTCGCTTTCACACACGCATAGAACGCGACGAGGGCGTCGCGTCTACGTTGAATCAATGCACCCGCTTCGCTGAAGGACACGAAGTTCGGGAAGGATGAATCCCTTCATGCTCTTGCAATCTTCGTGGTGAAACTATCCCGCCGACTCATCGTGGTGGGATGATTTGGGTTCATAGAACCCACGCTACAACGTTGTAGAGTTGGCTCTGTGAGCTAATTTAATGGACGAGCTTTTTGAGGTAGTCGAGCCACGCATCCATCCCTTCGCCGGTCTTGGCGCTGAGCTCGATCACATTGGCGCCCGGCTGGACCTGCTGGATATATTTCCGGCAGGCGGGCAGATCCCAATCCAGCGCCTCGGCCAGATCCATCTTGCTGAGAATAATGGCTTTGGCGGTGGCGAAAAGCACGGGATATTTGATCGGCTTGTCCTCGCCCTCCGGCGTGGAGAGCAGCGCAAGCTTAAAGCTTTCCCCGAGGTCGAAGGCGGTAGGGCAGACCATGTTGCCGACGTTCTCGATGAAGAGCAATTGGGTGCCGTCCTCCACCACGGCTTCGAGTACGTGCGATACCTGGTGCGCATCGAGATGACAGGAGCTGATGGTTTCAATCTGGTGGATGGAGGCGCCCTTGCCGGCGAGCCGCTGGGCATCGCGGTCCGTCTGTTGGTCGCCGGTAATGACGGCGCACTTGATTTTGCCATTGAGCGCTTCAAGCGTCTTTTCCAGCAGGAGGGTCTTGCCGGAGCCGGGAGCGGAAATCAGGTTGATGGCCGTTACGCCGCGCTCGGCCAGCCATGCACGGTTCTGGTCGGCCAGCGTATCGTTCTGTGCCAGCACCTTTTGCTCCAGCGTTACCGTCTTGGTGTGGCTGTGATCATGGTCATGATTATGTTTATGGCCATGTTCATGATGGTGTTGCTCGTTTGCCGTTCCGCATCCGCATGTTTCGCACATAGTCCGCTCCTGAAAATATGTTTGAAGTTACAACGTTTTGCGGATTAAGGCGATGCGAAAAAGGAGATTTGAAGGCTCTGGTTGGTAAACATTCATTGATCAGTCGAGACAGATCAGGTCAGGGCGGTTATTTTTACTCCTGATCATCCTTTTTCTTATCCAGATCTTTTTGTGCTGCTATTGCGACCACGAGCATAAACAGGACGAATAGGCCTAAGGTGAGAAGTAATCCAGTGAGACTCATGATTTCGATGATCGTATGGTTATTTATTTTTCAATCAACGTTGAGAGCAACTTGCCTTTGTGGTTGATGGCATTGGGATACAGCTCGCCAAGTTCTTTAAAAAGCCCGGCGGCTTTTTTCTTTTCTCCGGATTCCCTGTAGTGATACGCAAGGTAGTATCGGGCATAGGCGCCAACTTGAACGCCATTCCCATAAAAACAATCACTGAAATCCTCAATGGCTTGTTTGAGATAGTCTTCCCGTTCTTCCCCTTTGCTCATTTGTCCCAGATAAAGCAGGGCACATCCTGTTCGGTTGGCTTTGTCGTATTTTTCAATGAGTTCCTTCAGGCTGTCTTTGCCCTCGTCGGTTCTCCACTGCTTGTTGGCAACCTGGTAGAGGCTTTCGATTTCTTTCAGTTCATCCCGGGAATAAATCTCTGAATCCATGCGCATCCGTGTGCGGGCTTCATTGCGCTGCTGGGCAACGATTTGTTCTGCCTTTGCCCTTTCCATCACCGGGGCAAGAGCAGCTTTGAGTTCCGCAACTTCCTTTTCGAGATCTGCGACCCGTTTTTCCAGCTTTGGATCAGCATGGGCAATAACGCTGGTGGCTAAAACTGTGGCTATGATTATTCTCTTCATGATTTCTTTTCCTTTCTACACACAACGCTATGGGTGAGCTTCCGTGCTCAACCAAATGATTTTAAACATGCACACAATCGAATGGCCCCCGACGTACCCGGTAAGTTCAACCCGCTGGTTCGATTCGTTATTAAAAAAGCCATAAACGCAATTGCAAATTTGGTCTCAACAAAAATTATGGATAGGGCTGTAACAACACAAAACCTTGATTTCCTATGACAGGTATCGAGCGATTCGTAGTGGTTGTGGTTGCATAAAAGATCTGTTGATAAAGAGTCGTCCGATCCTCCATGGGCATTTTATCTACAATCTTAAGCTCATAAAGAACGTTCGTGCCTAAATTGGAAAGCTCGAGCTGCATGTTGTCGCTATCTATAGATCCGATCGACATGGAGAGCGCATCAGCATAACGCGTCAAACGGATGTTATCATAATCTACTTCATAGATTGGATCTGGAGTCCATCTCAGACCACATACAAGGCGCACCTTTAATTGACTTCCAATTGCGGGGTGATCCTTTGGAGCATAAAATGGAA
>JABDQT010000288.1 GCA_013042165.1 Kiritimatiellales bacterium
GTCCAGGCCTTCCACGATCGAGGAGTTTTTCGAAAATCTCACGGAGAAGCTGGAGCCCAAGCCCACCGAGCTTCCGGAGTGGCCGGAAGGCTATGAGCGGCCGGATTACATGAAAGAGATGGAGGCGTTCACAACCGCCCGCGAGGAGACGTACGAAGAAGAAGAGACTGCGGAAATCATTCCCATGCCGCCCCCTGCACCCAGGCCGACTCCCATGGCACTGGATGCGGAACCGGTGCCGCCGGCCATCGCGGAGGTGGAACCGCTTGCGTTCCTTAAATCGGGACTAAAGTCGATGCCGGCCATGATTTTCAGCTCGCAAAGCATGCGGATGCCCTCTGCCTCCATCACGAATCCGGCCTTGGGCCGGATCGACTTTCCCCTGGAGAACAAACGCGATCTGAAACAGGCGATCATCGCCAACATCATTCTTCGGCCGCCGCGCGCCTACGACACCACCATCGAAAACCTCTATGCCAAGTAAACGACTTGCAGGGTTTGGAAGTTGCCAAGCGCAGCGCGGTTTAGCTTAATAGCCGAATGAACGACATTGCACTCACTCACCTGCTGGATGTGGCGATTTGCGCTTCGGATGCCGCCGGCAAACATGCGCTGAACAACACCGATCGGCGTACCGAAGCCTCCGAGACGTTCACGCATGACGTCAAGCTGGTGCTCGACATGGAGTGCCAGAAGATCGCTGAAGAAATCATTGCACAGGAATTTCCGGATCACGGCATTCTCGGCGAGGAAGACGAACGGCCGAGCCTTTCCAGCGCCTATGAATGGATCATCGACCCTATCGACGGAACGATGAACTACACCCATAACCTGCCCTACTGGTGCTCTTCGGTGGCCGTGCGCCACCAGGGCAAGGTGGTCGCCGGCTGCGTGAATGCGCCGGTATTCAACGACTACTACACCGCGCACGCCGACGATGCGGCCAGGCTCAACGGCGAGCCCATCCGCGTTTCTGAAGCGGAACATCTGCAGGATGCCATGGTGCTCTCCGGTCTATCCAAACACATGAGTTCGCCCAGGGAGCCGCACTTCGACATGTTCCGCATGCTGGCACTCAACGCCCGTAAAGTCCGCATCAATGGATCGGCTGCACTCGACCTGTGTAACGTCGCCGCCGGAAACGGTGATGGCTTCTTCGAAACAGGGATCTATTTATGGGACTATGCCGCCGCCGGCCTGATTGCGGAAAAGGCGGGCGGCGTGGTGTCGCTCTATCCGGAAGAAAACGGCCCGCACTGCGCAACCGTGCTTTGCGCCAATGAACACATCATCGATAGCCTGCGGGCCATCCACACCAAGTGTGCCTGATGCAACTTCGTCACATAGTGTTGATTTCCGATTTCCGATTTTTGATTTTCGGGGCCGCGACAGCCTGTTTGAAAGAAAGGCTAACGCCGCCTGCTTATCCGCCGAAGCCTTGGCGAAGGTGGATGTTCCGCAAATCGGCATTCAACATTCGGCAATCTAAAATTGACTCACCCGGTACATTTGGAATGTTTTCCGGTGCTGATAAACCTCGGGGCATCAACCATGGGTAAGAAAAAGAAAACACCGCCCGACATCCACTGGCTGTACGAGGCCTCCGTCCAGAACGTCGATACCGACCTCGATTTCGGCCGGCGTGTTTATGCCAAACACTGGAAACGAAAGCCGCGCACGGTTCGCGAGGACTTTTGCGGAACGGCCAAGCTTGCCGCGCGCTGGGTACAGCGCAACAAGCTGAACGAGGCGTGGGGAATCGACTTCCATCAGCCGACGCTCGACTGGGGCATCAAATACAATGTATCGGAGCTGTCGGAAGAGCAGGAGAGCCGCCTGCATCTGATCTGTGGCGATGTGCTTGAGGAGATTACGCCCAAGATCGACCTGGCCTTCGCGCTCAACTTTTCCTTCTGCGTCTTCAAACAGCGCGAAACGCTGCGCGCCTATTTCAAGCGGGTGCGGCAAGCGCTCAACAAGGAAGGTCTTTTCGTGATGGATATGTATGGAGGCAGTGAATCCGTCATCGCCAAATCCGACGACGTTCGCGAAATCCCCGGCTTCACCACACCTGAAGGAGCGGAAATTCCGGACTTTGAGTATATCTGGGAGCAGGCCGACTATAATCCGATCAACCACGATACCACCTGTCATATCCACTTTAAGGTGCCGGGTTTTCGAAAAATCAAAAAAGCCTTCACCTATGAGTGGCGACTGTGGACGCTGATGGAACTACAGGAAATCCTGCTCGAGGCCGGCTTCTCCAAAGCCGAAATCTATCTGCACGACTTCGATAAAGACGGCGAATCCGACGAAACCTTCCGCCTGCGCAAAACCTACGAAAACTGCCAGGGCTGGGTCGCCTACGTCGTGGGCATTAAATAAACCCCATCGTTCTCAATGCTCCTTCTCGTTCTCGTAATCGAGGACGACGGACGAGCCCGAGGAGGAGTACGATAGTGACTATAACTGAACGAGTAGCATACATTGCCCGCAAACTGGATGAGCTCTATCCGGATATTCCGATCCCGCTCGACCACACCGATGCATTCACGCTGCTCATCGCCGTGTTGCTTTCGGCCCAGTGCACGGACAAGCGCGTGAACCTCGTCACCCCCGCCCTCTTTGCCAAGGCCTCGACTCCGCAGGCGATGATGAAACTCTCTGTCGAAGAGATCCTGGAATGCATCCAGACCTGCGGGCTGGCCAACAGCAAGGCGAAAAACATCAAGCGGCTGTCGGAAATGCTTGTTGAGCATCATGGAGGTATCGTACCGCAAACGTTTGAGGAGCTGGAAAAACTTCCCGGAGTGGGACACAAGACCGCCAGTGTGGTCATGATCCATGCCTTTAAAATCCCGGCCTTCCCGGTCGATACCCACATCCACCGCCTCTCCCAGCGCTGGGGCCTCACCAAAGGCAAAAATGTCGTGCAGACCGAGACCGACCTGAAAAAGCTGTTTCCCGAAGAAGAGTGGGAAAAGCTGCATCTGCAGATCATCACCTATGGCCGCGAATACTGCACCGCCCGCGGCTGCGACGGAACCAAATGCGAAATCTGCCGAACCTGCTTTCCGAATCGCAAGCAACCCTTTGTCGCCAACAAGGCCTGAGAAAGTATGTAGTTTTGCCGGCCGGTGGCTTCCGCAGTTCCGAGATCGCGGATCTCGGCTACACGGGTGCGCTGTAGGCGAGATCCGTGATCTCGCATTTATTTTCCGTTCTTGACCCTCGTCAAGGAACGTTTCTGTGCGATATGCCAATCTCATCGCACAATTTGAGACAAGGAGCAGACTGATGAAACGTAAGATTATCGAAATTAACGAAGAGCTGTGCAACGGGTGCGGCGATTGCATCGTGGGCTGCGCGGAAGGCGCGCTGCAGCTGGTGGACGGCAAAGCCAAACTGGTAAAGGAAGACTTTTGCGACGGCTTCGGCGATTGCGTGGGAACCTGCCCCACCGGCGCCCTGCAGATCATTGAACGCGAAGCCGAAGCCTTCGACGAAGAAGCGACGATTGAACACGTTCGGAAGACCGGAGGCGAAGAAGCCGTCAAACGCATGCTCGATGCCGCCGTTGAACATGAAGCCAACGAGGAGAAAACGAAAATGGAACCACCGAAAACAGGCGGATGCCCCGGAATGCAGGTGCGTATGGCACAAAAGAAGGAGACGGCCGCCAAGCCGGCAACGACTTCTGTGGAAGGTGGCGGACAGGTCATCAAATCCGACCTCGATCAGTGGCCGATTCAGCTGCACCTCGTTCCGCCGACCGCGCCGTTTTTTGACGGAAAGGAGCTGGTCGTGCTCAGCACCTGCTCACCGGTAGCGTCGCCGGACGTGCATTGGCGCTATGTGCGCGGGCGCTCGCTGGTCGTGGCCTGCCCCAAGCTGGACAAGACCGAAGGGTATGTCGAAAAACTCGCCGGCATCATGGCGCAGAACAATATTCCAAAGGTCATCGTGGTGCGCATGGAAGTTCCGTGCTGCGGCGGATTGACCGCCATCACGCAGCAGGCGTATACGGCCAGCGGTCGCACCGATCTGATTGTTGAAGAAGTAACCATCGGACTCGATGGCGAGCTCCGCGGAACCAAACAACTGGCGGGATAGGTGAGGACGGCTTTCCCAGCCGTCTGCGGCGCGCGCGGAGAGCACGCCCTACCGATAAAAGGAGAAGAATAATGGACGAACTAAAAGGCAAACCTTTGAATTTGAAAGATGAAATCGCCTATGCCGACGGCGCGGTGATCAGCAAGACCCTGCTGAAGAAGGAGACGGGCAATATTACGCTGTTTTCGTTCGATACCGGTCAGGGACTCAGCGAGCACACCTCCCCGTTCGATGCCGTGGTGCAGGTGGTGGAGGGCGAGGGCGCTTTCATTATCGACGGCGACCTCAAGACGGTCAAGGAGGGTGAAATGATTATCATGCCGGCCAATATTCCCCACGATGTGCAGGCCGCCGAGCAGCCCTTCAAAATGCTGCTCACCATGATTCGATCCGAGAAATAGCTCACAGCTCACAGCTCACAGCAATTATTGCTGTTGGCTACTGGCTGTAAGCTTCAAGCTGAAAAATCACTCCAACCACTTCCAGGGGTTGGACAGCATGCGGATTTCCCGGCCCTGCCAGTCGATGATTTCATCTTCCGTCAAGCGCAGGATCAGGCGCGACAGACTTTCGGGGGTGGTGCCGATGGCGGCAGCGATATCCTTCTTGGAAAGGGGGGTGTGAATGGTCTCCCTTTCACCATACTGGCTGCGCAGAAAAGTGAAGAAGCGGTGCTCGACATCCTTGGTTGTGAGTTCCTGGATGCGCTCGGCCAGATAGCGCTGCTTGGCCATCAGCAGGGCAATAAAATCGTTGCGGAAACCCTCTTCCGCCAGGAGTCGGTGAATCTCCCCGCGCGGAAAAACCAGCACTTCGGCGTTGGCCACGGCACGGGCGGATACCGGATAGCGCTCCTTTTCGAACAGGACGACTTCGGCGAATACCTCGCCCGGCTTAATGACACGGATCACGACCTCGCGCCCGTCCTCCGTGTTCTTGTGAAGCTGGATGTTGCCGGCCGCCAGCAAAAACATGCTGCTGCCCTTTTCGCCTTCGTGGAACAGATAGTCGCGTTTTCTGACGGCCTTTAGATTGCAGATCGCTGCCAGCTCGCGCCGGTGCTCCTCGCTCAATCCCTTGAAAAACGGCGTTTGATTGATGGTCAGCTCTATGTTCATGCGCCCTACTGTGCGCATCCTGATCCACGCATGCAATGGTCAATAATTGAAATAACGAATGGCTATTTGCCTTAATTCGCAGTTCATTTTTTCAATGGTTGAATATAGGGTGGCTCTTGTTTTTGGAGATTCTTGATGTTCCTGTTCAGAAAAAAGGAAGAGACGTGCGTGCGCATTCCCTTGAATGCGAAAGGGAAGCTGTTTGTCAGCCCAATGCCTTTCGGTCCCTATGACCCCGGGAATAACCTGCTGAAAGTCTATAAGCAGAACCGCATCGAATTTGTGGTCATGCTCGTGACGGATGCCGAGCTGGAGAAGAAGGCCAAGCGCGATGTCATCGGCATCTACAGGCAGAGCGGCATCGAACCCATACGCTTCCCTATTGCCGACTACACGAGCCCGGAGCTGCGTGCGTTCTCGAAGGTGGTGGACCGCGTTTCGGGCTTCCTGCGTGCCGGAGCCAACGTGGCCGTGCATTGCAACGCCGGGGTCGGACGAACCGGCGTGATGACCTGCTGCATCGTGCGCGACCATATGAAAATCTCTGCCGAAGAGGCGATTGCCTATGTGAAGCAGCATATGCAAACCAACATGACGGACGAGCAAAAGCGCCTGACCGCACGCTTTCAGCCTCTGGCCGAACGAATTCTGGAGGAAAACGCACAATGAACAATGTATGGTTTGCACTGGGACTGACGGTATTTGCCGGTATGGCCACCGGTATCGGCAGCGCGATTGCCTTCATGGCAAAGCGCACCAACTTCCGCTTCCTCTCCATTGCCACCGGGTTTTCCGCCGGCGTCATGCTCTATGTCTCCTTCGTCGAAATCTTTATCAAGGGCGTCGACTCGCTGGTTGAATCCTACGGCGATCCGATGGGGCACTGGATCAATGCGGCCTCTTTCTTCGGCGGCATGGCGCTGATCGGGATCATCGATACGCTGATCCCGCATGCCGAAAACCCGCATGAAATCCATACCGACTTTGAACTCGCCCCCCTGCACGATCCCGATGCGCCGATGCCGGACGCGGAAATGCTGAAGATGAAAACGACGGCGGAAGAGGAGGAGTACACCAAACATAACGCCAAGCTCATGCGCATGGGGCTGTTTACCGCGCTGGCCATTGCCATTCATAATTTTCCAGAGGGCCTTGCCACATTTCTTGCCGCCCTCGAGGATCCGAGTCTTGGCATCCCGATTGCCATCGCCATTGCCCTGCATAATATTCCCGAAGGCATCAGCGTCTCCGTGCCGATCTTCTATGCCACCGGCAACCGCAAGAAAGCCTTTTTCTATTCCTTTCTCAGCGGCCTTGCCGAACCTGTTGG
>JABDQT010000293.1 GCA_013042165.1 Kiritimatiellales bacterium
GCGGTTCCGCCCCGGCAATCAGGCGCATAAGGGTCGACTTACCGACGCCGTTGCGGCCCATGATGGCAATGTTACGACCCTGCTGAAAACGAAAACTCAGGTTTTCAAAAATGACTTTTCGCACCCCTTTGATGGTGTAATGCTTGGATATATTGATCAGCTCAACCATGCCTATACCCGCTTCTTCCGATAGAGCCGTTCACCGATCAGCCCGAGCAGGATAAGGATCAGCGCAAATGCCAGCAGATATGTTTTATCCAGCACCGTACTCTCATAGTTGGGATAATATCCTGCGCGCATCCATTCGACCAGATGCAGCACCGGATTCCATTTCAAAACCGCAATCGCCTTGGATGGCAGCAAACTGGGAATGAAAAAGATGCCGGAGATGATAAAAAGCGGGCGCGTGAGAATACGCTCCACATGTTGCCATGAATCCCAGAGGGAATAGAGCACTGCGTTGAATATCCCGGCTCCGAAACCGAGCAGCGCGGTGGCAAGGAATGCCCAAAGCAACTGCTCCGGATACCGAGGGGCATCCGCAAGCCCCAGCAGGATCAGGGCAGCATAGAAAATCAGCATGATGATCAGGTAGGTTGCGGAAATCAGAAGGAAACGAGCAAACAGGGTATCGGTCTCCTTGATCAGGGGATAAGTCAGCAGAGCCTTGTTGGCATTGAAGGTCATCATCAGTGATCCCGAGAGCTTCTGATAAAACTCGAGGGTCAGCAGTCCGGTGGCAAAAAAGAGCGCCAGGCTGGAACCGAAGGGTGGCTGACGACTGGCGGCGGCAAAGACCGCTACCAGCACCGCCGTCCCGGCGGCCGGCGTCAGGATGGCCCAGAGATAGCCGAGCTGCGAGGTGCCGAAAGTGGCGCGGGTTTCGCGCAGCACCAGCGCCCCGATCACTCTCGCCTGCAATGCCAAAAGCTTTTCCATAATAAGCAATCCTAACGCACGTGATGCTGCTTCGAAACCAGCGGCAGGGACGGATCGCCGAGCCGTCCGCTCACATGCTTGACGGATTTATTTCACTGGATCCTTGCCAACCAGCGGCTCGCCCGGCGGTCGAGCCCTACCTTTTGCTGAAACCGGGAAAAAATCGACTGACGCCAGTTCATATATACTGTTTCTATGCCTCATTTTTTTCACGGAACAGGTGGCGGAGCGGGCGCAGGATCACGATGCTGGAATCCTTGAAAAAATGGTGAGGATGCTGCTTCAGTTTTTTGATTTTTCTGGAACGGTCGTCCCCGGCCGTTGTCGTCTGGCCATACTCGTTAGAGCCGGCGAGGACGTGATCCCGAACCGCGTAGACGATGAGGGTTCCGATGCCCCACAGTCCGGTACACACCACCAAAAGTAAAACGGGATAGAGAATCCGACGCGGATAGAGCGGATATTCCGGCAGGGCCGGCTGTGTATAGACCGCCAGATAGCGCTGCCGCCGCCCCGCCTCGATCCGGGCGGTTTCGAGCGAGGCCAGCGCCGAGGCATAGGCTTTCTGCGCAAAATTCTTTTCCACCTCCAGCTCTTCATAATCAGACAGCTGCTCAGACAGCCCTCCCTCCGCTCCGGTGATGCTCAAGCCTCCGCTTTTTTCCTCGATCTGCTGCTCCAGTGCTTCGGCCTGGCGACGCAGGGCTTTCAGCGAAGGTGCGTCGTCGTCCAGAGATCCCCTCAGCGTAGCCATGCGCGTACGAACTTCGATCAGCTTTCTTTCCAGGCCGGTCAGCAGTTCGATTTGGGCCATGGCACTGGCCGAAGGATCGATAGATTTCTCGTCATCCCGAAAGGTACGAATCTGAAGGCGCGCATTGAGCAGCCGTTCTTCCGCGAGCTTTACCTCGCTTTCGGCATAACTGACGGCATCGCTGCGCGCTTGTTCAGACAGCTCGTTGGCCAGCTCCTGCACATAGCCCAACACCAGCTCCGTCACCCGCTTGGCATCCTCCGGGGTGAAGGCCTGCACCTCGAAATCAATCGTTCCGGAAGTGGAATCAAAGCTGGAGGAAATCCGGCGCTCCCAATACTCCAGCACCTTTTCGATATCGAGCGAGTCATCAAGCCGGGAGAGCGCATCGATCTCCGGATTGCCGTAAGCGGTCCTGAAATCAAAGTCCTGCTGGAGCAGTTCCAGCAGGTCACGGCTCTTGAGATATTTCATGACAATATATGAATCGGATCTAGGGGTTCCGGTTCCGGCCAGGCCGGTGAACGATCCCAGAATGTCCATTTTTCCCGCCGGTGACATGCTGCGGATGGCAAAGCCCGCGCCCGACACATAGCGATCCGAGGCCACTCGCGCGTAGTAGAGGGCGCCAAGCAACACAGGCAACACGACCAACAGGAAAAAGGAGGCCTTCAGCCGGCGCCGGCGGCGCCGC
>JABDQT010000295.1 GCA_013042165.1 Kiritimatiellales bacterium
TATGAGTTTTCCACCTTTAAATCCGAAGCGAAGAAAAAGGCGGCGACCTCGCTCGTCTTTGCGGGCAACGTCAGTGACCGCAAATCTTTAAAGGCGGCTGAAGCCCAGGGACGAGCCATGCTGGACACGGCTGATCTCGCAAACCTGCCCGGTAACGAAGCACCCCCCGAGAAGATCGCCAGCTGGGCAAAGGCCATGGCAAAAGCCAATGGACTGTCCTGTCAGGTTCTGGGCAAGAACGAGCTGGTCAAAAAAGGCTGCGGCGGGATTCTGTCCGTGGCCCAAGGGAGCGCTCGCGATGCCCGCATGATTATCCTCAAACACAACTGTACCGGCACAAAAGCCAAACCCGTCGTGCTGGTTGGTAAAACCGTCACGTTTGATTCGGGCGGCATCTCGCTCAAACCCGGCAAGGGCATGGGCTGGATGCGATACGATAAGTGCGGCGGAATGGCCGTGTTGACTGCCATGCAGATGATTGCACGCATGCAGGTTGGGGTGCCGGTGGTCGGTATTTTGGGTGCCGCGGAAAACATGCCGGGCTCCCAGGCCACACGCCCCGGCGATATCATCAAGGCCTATAAAGGCAAGACCATCGAAGTGCTCAACACCGATGCCGAAGGTCGGCTGGTCCTGGCGGATGCGCTGGGTCTTGCCGCCGATCTCAAGCCTCGGGTGATCGTTGATCTTGCGACGCTTACCGGGGCATGCATTATGGCACTCGGCTCATCGGCTTCGGCTGTTCTGGGTAATGACGACAAGCTCATCCAGACGCTCATCCGCTCCGGCAAACAGTCCGGTGAACGCCTTTGGCAGCTTCCGCTCTACAAGGAATATGCCGATGAAATGAAATCCGACTTTGCGGATATCTCCAACCTTGGAAAGAGCGGAGGAGCCGGCACCGCAACGGCCGCCGCTTTTCTTCAGGCGTTTGTGCCGGAAGGGATTCCGTGGGCGCACCTTGATATTGCCGGCACGGCATGGCTTGAGTCCGCTAAACCGCATCAGGCTCCTGGGGCTACCCTTTTCGGAGCACGCCTTCTGGCGCAGTGGATCAGCGGTCTGGAATAGAACATGGGAATCGACTGGCAGTCGACGTCTGAGATTCTGGGATATACCCTGGTCGTCTTGTTGTGCATCGGGGGTTTTCTGCTGTCCTGCCTTTCGTTATCAGGTACCTGGCTGGTTTTGGCCGCGGCGGGTCTGGCGGCATGGATCAACTGGCCGGATTTTCCCGGAATTGGAACCCTGATTACCTTTCTGCTGCTCTGTATTGGTGTTGAGATTGCGGAAGCTGTCGCCGGTGCATGGGGGGTTCAGAAACGAGGCGGCTCAAAAACGGCCGGCTGGGCGGCGATTGGCGGCGGCCTGCTAGGCATGGTGCTGGGCACCTTCATCCCGATTCCCATCTTTGGAAACCTGATCGGCATGATGCTGGGGAGCTTCGGATGCGCCTTCCTTGTTGAACACGCCAAAATGAAAAAGGCAACGCATGCGGCTCATGTGGCGACGGGTGCCGTGCTGGCGCGAGTCGGCGTCATCTTTATAAAGGTCGGTGTCACCGTCATTATGACATTTGTGCTGGTGCTTGGCCTGGCCATTTCATGAGTTACAGCACCGTGCCCGACGGAATGATCGTATTTTTCGGAATCACGATGATTCCGTCCCGAATGGAATACAGCTCGGTATCCTCGTCCTCGCCCTTCCCTTCCGGGCTAATGACCACGTTGTCGCCGATGCGCACATTCTTGTCGATAATAGCCGTTTTCACGACGCAGTTTTTGCCAATGCCCAGCGGCACACCCGAGCCGTCCTCGACTTGATCATGTTCGTAAAAGTCTGCGCCCATGATGATGGAGTCCTCGACCACCGAACCCTCACCTACCAGTGCTCGCAAACCGACAACGCAATGATCCACCCGCTCGCCCGAAAGAATGCATCCGTCCGAGAGCAGGCACCGACTGACGGCACACTGATTGATCTTTGATGGCGGCAGATAACGCATGCGGGTGTAGATGGGTGATTCCATGTCGTAAAACGAAAAGCTGGGCAGCGTGTCGGTGAGCGCCAAATTGGCCGCCCAAAACGACCGTATGGTTCCAATGTCCTCCCAGTAGTCCTCGAAAACATAGCTCACCACCCGATAATTGCTGATGGCTTCGGGTATAATGTGCTTTCCAAAATCAGGCTGATCGTTTTCCTCCAGCACGCTCCGCAGGACATTCATATTGAAGACATAAATGCCCATGCTTGCCAGAAAGCGTTCGTCTTCATAGAACGGTGCGCGGAATTCGTCCAGCAGGGGCGTATCACCCGGCTTTTCCGAAAAACGCACAATCTGCCCCGAATGATCCACCTGCATAATACCAAGCGACCCGGCTTCATCGCGCTCAACCGGCTTCGTGCTGATCGTGATATCGGCCTTGCTCATGATATGTGTTTCAATCACATCATACAGATTCATGCGGTAGAGCTGGTCACCGGACAGAATCACCACCAGATCGGGGTTGCCATCCATAAAGTATCGCATGGAGCGGCGAACGGCATCAGCCGTTCCTTGGAACCATATTTCGGAATCGGGCGTCTGCTCTGCGGCCAGGATGCGGACATGCCCCCCGCTGAACTGATCGAATAGATAGGTATTGCCGATATGCTGATGCAGCGAAACACTGTTGAACTGGGTCAGGAGATAGACATTTCGTATCCCGCTGTTGATGCAGTTGCTGATCGGTATATCGACCAGTCGATATTTCCCGGCAACCGGAACCGCAGGTTTTGAACGGTCACGCGTCAGCGGCTGCAACCGGTTTCCCGCTCCGCCGCCTAAAATCAATCCCACAATTTTCATGCTTTCTCCCCTAAAAATGACAGCCAAGGCATGAAACCAGAATAGGAGACTTTCGAGAGGTAGTGAAACAAATAGAAAACAAATATTTAACCCTTGCCTCGCATAGGTCGATTCTGTAGAACATGCGCTCCTTTACGGGAAAGCTTAAACAACTTCTCCGCAAGGAATCTTTTTTTGGGCCGGTAGCTCAGTTGGTAGAGCATTTGACTTTTAATCAAAGGGTCCCGGGTTCGAGCCCCGGCCGGCCCACCAAGTTAGACTCCGTCGCTTTTGCGGCGGAGTCTTTTTTTATCTACTGCAACGCGCAAGTACTCCTCCGACAACCAGAACGCAAAGCAGCACCAGCAGACCGATCGGCCGATGCGAAAAGGCATAGCTGGCTGAACCAAAAAACATGAAAATGCAGGTGGCGCAGAAAACAAGCGGCACAACCGGGTAGCCTGCCGCTCTGAAGGGTCGATCCCGGGCAGGCTCGCGCTGGCGCAGCACGAAAAGCGAAATGCCGCTCCCCAGAAAGAACAGCCAAACTGCCGGGGCACTGTAGAGGATGGTATCGATGAA
>JABDQT010000296.1 GCA_013042165.1 Kiritimatiellales bacterium
GTCTACGCCGGCAAGGCTCATCCAAAGGATCAGCCCGGCAAGGAATTCGTCCAGCGCATCATCCAGGCCCGCGACGCACTGGCGCCGAAGATCAAGATGGTTTATCTCATCAACTATGACTGGGAGCTTGGGCAGATGATGACCGCCGGAGTCGATCTCTGGCTTAACACGCCGCTGCCGCCGATGGAAGCCTCCGGCACCAGCGGCATGAAGGCCGCCATGAACGCTGTGCCCAGCCTGAGTATTCTCGACGGCTGGTGGATCGAAGGCTGCATCGAAGGGGTCACCGGGTGGGCCATCGACGGCAGCAATACCGATACCACCGAAGAGCGCACACCGGCCGATGCAGCTTCGCTCTATCAGCAGCTCGAAAACGTGATTATTCCGCTGTTTTATGGCGATCGGGATCAGTTCCTCTGCATCATGCGCTCGGCAATCGCCCTCAATGGATCGTTTTTCAATACCCAGCGCATGGTGCTTCAATATGTCTCCGGCGCGTACTTTGGGTAAGGTCATCTGTTAACGGAGCCCGGCGTTAATCCGATGGAAACCCTGCAATTAATTTCAGGCCTGTTGATGCTGTTGCTCGGGGCTGAGGCACTGGTTCGCGGCGCCTCGAAGCTGGCCGCGGCCATCGGCATTTCGCCGCTGGTGATCGGCTTGACGGTGGTCGCATTCGGAACCAGCGCGCCGGAGATGGCGGTCAGTACGGCCGCCAGCCTTGCCGGTCAGTCCGACATTGCAACGGGCAATGTGATCGGCAGCAACATTTTCAACATTTTGCTGATTCTGGGCCTTTCGGCGGTAGTGACTCCACTGGCGGTTGCGCAGCGCCTGATCCGGCTCGATGTCCCGCTGATGATTGCCGTTTCAGTTTTGGTCTATCTCTTTTCACTGAATGGCACCATCAGCCGAATGGAGGGATGGGTCTTGTTATCGGGCATTGTGATCTACACGGCCGTTGCGATCCGCCAGAGCCGGAGGGAGAGCCATGAAATTAAGGAGGAATATGCCCGGGAGTATGCCGCCCGGGAACCGTTTGCTCCGAAATGCCTGCTCATGGATTCGGCACTGATCCTGGCGGGTCTGGGGCTGTTGCTGCTCGGCTCCAAATGGCTGGTCACCGGAGCGACGGCGATCGCGCAGCGTCTGGGCGTCAGTGATCTGGTCATTGGCCTGACCATCGTTGCGGCCGGAACCTCTCTGCCGGAACTGGCAACCTCTGTGGTGGCAAGCATTCGCGGGGAGCGCGAGATTGCCGTGGGCAACGTAGTCGGCAGCAATCTTTTCAACCTGCTGGCCGTACTGGGTTTGGCGGGCATGGTGTCGTCGGCGGGCATCGCCGTCACGCCCCAGGCCCTGCGGATCGATCTGCCGGTCATGCTGCTCGCATCAATCATCTGCCTGCCGTTCTTTTTTACGGGGGGCCGCATTTCGCGGCGGGAAGGTATCCTGTTTTTGATCGGCTATATCGCCTACACCGCATGGCTCGTCCTGAGCGCGGTCCATGGCTGATTTGATCGGCGGGCGCTAACTCGCCAGATCAGCGGCGGTTTTCTCAAGACATGCCCGCACCTCTTCAGCCAGCGGCGGCATTTCGGCGGCGGCAATGGCGGAACGGTAGTCTTCGATGTTTTTGGCGCCCATGCAGATAGTATGGGCGGCAGGATGATCGAGAATCCAGCGGATGGCCGCCTGCGCCATTGTCATACCTCCCGGCAGACAGTCGGCCAGCACCGCGAACCGCGAATAATCTTCGGTCCTGCACCAGTCGGAGCGGTTGTCGTCGGATCGAAACTCGGGCTTGCGGCTGAAATATTTTCCGCTCAGGCGCCCCTGCGCCATGACCCCGCGCAGCTGCGTTCCGAGATTCTGGTTCTGTGCGATTTTCCAGATATCAGCATGTTCCTCGAGCAGGCTGGTCGCAAACTGGACAACTTCAACCGTGTCGTGCTCGACCATCTTTTCCAACAGTTCGATGTCATTCGTCGAGATGCCGTACGCACGGATTTTGCCCTGTGCTTTAGCCGTCGCGAGCACTTCGCGCCCGGCATCGAGGTCTCCGGCTTCTGGCGCGCAGTGGTAGAGATAAACATCGATGCGGTCCGTGCCCAAGCGCTTCAGCGATCCTTCGAGACTCGGCATGATGGTTCCCGGGCTGGAGTCATCCTCGCGTGTGCCGCGGGATCCTACGCGGTAACCAAACTTGGTCGAGATCACCCACCGATCCCGGTGGCCCTTGAGCGCTTCGCCCACCCGCCGCTCGGACTCGCCTGCGCTGTATTGCTCCGCCGTATCGATGGCGTTGACGCCCAGGTCGCCCAGCTCGCGAATCATGCGGATCACGTTTTCCCGCCCCGGATCAGGATGGCCATCCGGCTTGCCGTCAAAAAACAAAGGGCCGCCCAGCTGCCACGCACCGATCGTGATAGGACTGACCTGGATTCCAGTGTCACCGAGTTTGTTGAGAATCATGAAAGAACCTTATGTTTGCGTATTGCGAAATGGTATCACCACACCGTCGAAACCGATCCGCCGTCGACGGCGATGGTCTGGCCGGTGATATAGCTGGCGGCATCGGAGAGCAGGAAGGCGCCGAACCGGCCGAATTCCTCGATGGTGCCGTAGCGGCCGAGCGGAATGCCCAGCTCATTTGCGGCCCGGACCTCTTCCACAGGAACTCCCTTGGCATCGGCATGTAAAGAGTCGAGCGATTCGACCCGGTCGGTGTCGATCCGCCCGGGCATCAGATTGTTCACGCGGATGTTTTCGGGCGCGAGCTGTCGTGAAAGACTTTTGGCCAGACTGGTGACGCCGGAACGCATGACGTTTGAGAGCAGCAGGAAGTCGATCGGCTCCTTGACCGAGCAGGAGGTGATGGTGAGGATTGAACCTCTTCCGTTTTCGCGCATGGATGGCAGCACCGCGCGGATCATGCGGACGGCACTCATGAGGGTCAGTTCGAAGGCAGCCTGCCAGTCGGAGTCGGCAAAATCGTCAAATTTTCCTGCGGGCGGGCCACCGGCATTGACCACCAGCATGTCGACATTCCCAAATGCGGCCATCGTATTGTCCAGCCACTGGGTAATGGAATCCGGATCGGCGGCATCGAGCACATTGGCCAGCACCTCCGTGCCGGTCTCTTCCGCGAGCAGATCGGCCACTTCAAATACTTCGGACTCGGTGCGGCTGCCGATGGAGACGCGCACGCCTTCGCGCGCCAGCTCCCGGGCAATGCCAAAGCCCAAACCCTTGCTCGAAGCCGCCACCATGGCAACCCGATCCCTGATGCCCAGTTCCATAAACCCGACTCTAGCCGCATTTGATCGGTTGTCAAAGCGTTGTTGCATCGATCCGTGGACTTCGACAAAGTGACGGCCATGCGTGAAGACTGGATACAACCGATACTCGACGAGAGACAGGCCCAGGGGCTGGATCGGCAGGCCCGCGTCTATCCCGAAGCCGGCGGCATCATCAAGATTAACGGCACGGAGCTGCTCAATTTTTCCAGCAACGATTATCTCGACCTGACCCGTCACCCGCATGTGATGGACCGCGCGCGCGAGGCGCTGGATCAATACGGCACCGGCTCGGGCGCCTCGCGGCTTGTGACCGGAACCCTGCCGATCCACGAGGAACTTGAAGCCCGCATTGCCAAGGAGAAGGGATACCCCGCCGCGCTGGTTTTTGGCTCGGGCTACATGGCCAACGCCGGAACCATCCCGGTGCTGGCGGGACGCGGAGACCTGATCTTTGCCGACAAGCTGGTGCACGCCAGCATGATCGACGCCTGTAAGCTGGGCGATGCCAAACTTGTCCGCTTTGCGCACAACGATCCCGACGCACTGGAACAGCGGCTGGAGCAGCATGCGAATGCTGAAGGCCGTAAACTGATCATCACTGAATCGGTCTTCAGCATGGACGGGGATCTGGCCCCGCTGCCCAAAATCGCCGCACTCGCCGAAGAGCACGGGGCGATGCTGATGGTCGATGAAGCACATGCCTCCGGCACGTTCGGGCCGAACGGCGCGGGGCTGATCCGCGAACACGGTCTGGAAGGATCGATCACGGTTTCCATGGGCACGATGAGCAAGGCGATGGCGGGCTATGGAGGCTTCGTGGCCTGCTCCGAAAATCTGCGTAGGCTGCTGATCAACTCCGCTCGCGCCTTCATCTACACCACCGCCCCGCCGCCGGCGATCATCGGCGCCGCACTCGGCGCGCTGGATGTGCTGGAGGCCTCTCCACGGCTGGGCAACATCCTGCAGGCCAACGCCGACTATTTCCGATCGCTGCTCCGGGAAGCCGGACTCGATACGCTGCAAAGCCAAAGCCAGATTATCCCGATCGTCATCGGCGAGAATGAAAGGGCAGTCGCGATTTCGGCCAGGCTTCGGGAACAGGGCATCATTGCCGCGGCCATCCGCCCGCCGACCGTGCCCGCCGGCTCGGCGCGCCTGCGCATCTCGGTCACCCTCGCCCATCTGGTTGATGACCTCGAACGTACCGCCAAACTCATCATCGCCGCCGCTCAGGCGGATTAACCACAAAGACAGAAAGGACTCGAAGAATCACAAAGCAAGAGAGGTCATGATCCTGTCAATGTAGACGCGACGCCCTCGTCGCGTTTCGGCTGAGCAGGAATGTAAAGCGACGAGGGCGTCGCTTCTACGCTTTCGCCGCTCCTGAAAACAAGTCGCACTTCGTGCTCTTTGTGCCTTCGTGGTAAAATATGAAACAGTCGGTATTGATCATTTCAGGGTGGGCGCATGGGCTGAATGCCATTCAGCCGCTGGGCGATGCGCTGGCGGACCGCTTTGACGTCCAGCTGCGGACCGGCGCGGAGGTGCTGAGGGACCGGTGCATCCCCGAGACGGACTATATCGTCACCGGTTCGATGAGCGGGTTGCTGGCGATGGAGCTGTTGCCGGAGCACTGCAGAAAACTGGTGCTGATTTCCTCGACCGCCAAATTCTGCGCCGGCGAAGGCTATGCGTGCGGCACCCCCGAAAAGGTGCTGCGGCGCATGATCGTTCAGCTGAAGCGCAAGCCCGAGGCCGTACTTGAAGAGTTTTTCAGGAATGTGCATTTCCCGCACCGGCAAAACAGGCAAGGCATTGCGTTGAAGCACGAAAACACGGGCGAGCTCCTCGATGGGCTCGAATATCTGCTGGCGGCGGATGTGCGCGACAAGGTGCCCGCTCTCGAGATTCCCGTTCTGCTACTGCATGGAGCACAGGACCGGATCATTCCGCCTTCAGCCTCGGAGTGGCTGCATGCACATCTTCCCGATAGCCGTCTTAGAATTTTCGATCAGCACGGGCACGCCCTGCCCGCACACTGTTTTACTCCGGTGATGTCTGAGCTGCAGGCTTTCCTTGAGCAGTAAAGAAGCGCGTGGTGGGGTATGCGAGATCGATCTGCGGCTCCCTGGCAAAGGCGTCGAGAATGTCCTCCCACATTTTCTGCTCCGTGCCGCGGCGCTGGCGCGGGTCGACAAGGTAGCGGATGGTGAGCATGACGCCGCTATCCTTGACGGAGGTGTAGACCGTCGGCGTGAGTTTTCCCGCCACGATCAGATATTTGCGGGCGGCGCGGCGAATCTGGGTCTGGGCACCCTGCGAGAGGTATTCGGCGTTTTCCTTTCCGATGGCCAGCAGAAGCTCCTTGGCCTTTTTCCAGTCGCTTTCAAAGGTGATCAGCACAGGGATTTCATTCCAGATATATTCAAACCCGATATGTGAGTTGGCGAGCGGCTCCTTGAGGGCAATGCTGTTGGGCACATGGATGATGCGGCCGGTGCTCTGGTCAGCGTCGACCCAGTTTCCGACCTCGACGATGCTGAACTGGAACAGGCGAATATCAATTACATCGCCCTGCACGCTGCCGATCTCGACCCGGTCGCCCACCCCGAACGGCTTGCGCGCCGAGATGAAGAAAAAGCCGGCCATGTTGGCGATGGTATCGTGCAGCGCCACGGCCAGACCCGCACTGGCCAGACCAAGAAAGGTGCCGAGCGAACCCATGCCCTTGAACCAGATCGAACCGATGACCACAATAAGGATAATCGTGTAGGCGTAGGTGATGGTTTTTCGGGCATGATAACGGCGCTTGTCGTCTTCGACTTTACGGTTTACCACCTTGGCGGTAAGCGCTCTGAAGAGAAAAAGGAACAGAAACGCCGTCAACGTGTAGATCAGCTTTTGAGCCAGCGTTTCAGAGATATTCAGCAGTTCGGCAAGTTGCTCAATCATGGAAGCCCCTATCGTTTGCCGGACATCATGCGCTTTCGGGATTATCGACGCAAGCAAGGGATTGCAATGGAACGCGAAATCCCGCAATCTCCGGCCCGAATTTTGGGAAACCCTGATGATTGGTAAACGTTTTTCTTCCGCCGCCGAAACCTACGACCGCCACGCCCGACCGCAACTGTCGCTGGCGCAGTCGGTCATCTCCATGCTGCCGGAAATATATCCGGAGCAGATTCTCGATCTCGGCGCGGGGACCGGCCTGCTGACCCGCATGCTGACCGAGCGCTTTCCCGACGTGCCGATCGATGCGGTCGACGTGGCCGAAAAAATGGTCGAACACAGCCGGGCCCGGTTCGCCCGCTTTCCGCAGATCAACTGGATCGTGGGCGATGCGCAGACCTGGTGGGGCGGCGAACGGTATCCGCTTATCGTATCAAGCGCCTCGCTGCACTGGGTTGCCGATCTGCGCCAAACCTGCGAAAACCTTTTCCAAAATTTGGAGCCAGACGGCATCCTCTCGCTCGGGATGATGCTCAGCGGCACACTTAAGGAGCTCCATGAGTTGCGCAACGAAATCGCTCCTGAAAAAACACCCCTGCTCACGTTGCCGACCTATGTAGAGACCAAGGCCTGCCTGCAGGAGGCCGGTTTTGTGCTCGAGCGTCGCAAACACAGCGAAGAGGAAATCATATACGACGACGCGAAAGCCTTCCTGAAAGCGATCCACGAACAGGGCGTGACCGGCGGGAAAGTCAGCGCCGGCAATGCGCCGCTCAACCGCACCGAGCTGAGCCGGCTCGTGGCCGACTATCAGGAAAAATACGCCTCCGACGGCGGTGTCTATGCCACATACGAAACCGCTACGTTCTTGCTGACCAAGTAGTTTTCGGGCATGGTTCGCTCGTATGAAAGGCCTCTTCGTTACAGGAACCGACACCGGCATTGGGAAAACCGCACTCAGCGCACTCCTGGTGGCCGAGCTGCGCCGCCGGAAAATCAACGCGGCCCCCATGAAACCGGCGCAGACCGGTTGCGAAGGCGGCGTCCCCGACCTCGACTACTCGCTGGCTATGGCATCCATGGAAGTCGATGGCGACACCTACAAAAACATGTCGCCCTACACATTTGAACCCGCCTGCTCGCCGCATCTGGCTGCGGAAATGGCCGGAACGGAAATTGAAATCTCCGAGATCGTGATTGCGGCGCGCACGCTGGCCTCGGACTATGAGTTTGTGATCGCCGAAGGCGCGGGCGGAATCCTTGTACCGCTGAACAGGCGCGAGACCATGCTCGACCTGATGCAGGCGCTGAAGCTGCCTGTGCTGATTGCCGCACGTCCGGGCCTCGGAACCATTAACCACACATTGCTGTCCATTCGTGCTTTACGTTCCGACGGACTCGATATCGCCGGTGTTGTATTCGTGGCCGGCACCTCCGACGAGCCGGGATTCATCGAAGAGGACAACGGCACCACCATCGAGCAGTTCGGGAATATCCCGATTCTCGGCACCATCCCCTACTGCGCGCAACTCGCCGATCCCCATCCGGACTATGACACCCTCCCGATCCCCGTCGTGGCCGAGGTGGAAAAAATTGCCAACCAGCTCGGAATCTAAACGAAAAAACACGGATCAACCCTTGCAATGCCCCGGCAGGTCTGTTTGTTTGTCTTCTCATTGCAACAGCAAAAAGAACATCCCAGCAATGTCTAAACGGCGTATGAGGGATGCCAATTTCCTGCCTTGCGGCGGGCTCGCATGAAGAGATCAAACCGTAATAAAACGGAATGAGGAGTTTTGCGAAATACAACCGAAATTACCATCGAGGCGCCGGTATCGACCGACGGTTATGGACTGAACCAACTTGTAGAAGCC
>JABDQT010000302.1 GCA_013042165.1 Kiritimatiellales bacterium
ATCGGGTGGAGTAGATCGGCAGCTCGTTTTTGTGTTCCAGACAGAAGGCGCGGACCGTGTTGAGCGCAATATTCATCTCATCCGTGGAAAGATCGCAATGGTCGATATCGATGGCTTTGGAGTAGCAGCCGGGGGCATGGAAGCCGAGGGCGAAGTCGAGCGGTTTTGCGTGTTCTCCAGGCGGGGTGTCCATTTCGTCGGGTGTGAGATAGCGCAGGTCAGTGAAGGAAAAATCCATCTTGTTGCGGTAGCCGAACAGCGCCGGCGCGGGGATGCAGGGCTCGCAGACCGTCTCCTTGAAGCCGCCGAGATGCTCAAGGGCATCCTGCACCTGTTTTTGCTTGAGGCGCAGCTGTTCGGCATAGTCCATGTGCTGCCACTTGCACCCGCCGCAGAGGCCGAAGTAGGGGCAGACGGGCTCGATGCGGTGCGGAGAGGGTTTGACCAGCTCGCGAAAGCGCGAGACGAGGTAGTTCTTCTTGATCTTGAAGATTTCGGCCCGTACGACATCGCCGACCGCTGCGGCACCCTGCACGAAAATGGACATGCCGTCTTCGAGGCGCCCGAAGCATTGATTCTTGTCGCCCAGATCAATGATCTCGACCTCTACGATCTGTTTCTTTTTATACATGCGCGGCAGAGTAGGGGAGCGGGATGAAGGTTGCAAAACGATTTAGAGCAAAATGACACGTCTTCAGGAGCTTTGCAGGGCGGGGGCCAGGACCCCGCCACCGCGATCATGGATCACGGCTACATTTTTCCTCACGCTCGCTCTCATCTAGCGTTGCGAAATGATAATTTCCAAAGGAAATTGCGACCAGAGGAAATGGTTCGCTCCCAAGACACAGAAAAAGCCGACTGCGTGCGCTTTGCGCGAAACAATTCTATCCAGAGGAATGGGATATTAGTACTCTGCTGTTTAACGAAAGGATACTGCATGGAAACAATCAAGGCACTCATGACCCGGCGGAGTATTCGCACATGGACCACCGAACCGGTGGCGGAGGGGGAGCGCAAAATCATGCTCGAAGCGGCGATGAACGCCCCCTCGGCGGCGGATGCACGACCGTGGCACTTTGTGGAGATGGACGACCCGGCCATCATCAATCAGTTCACGGAGATGGGCGGCACCGAAATGCTGGCGGAATCAACCTATATGGTGCTGATCTGCGGCGATGCATCAAAGGAGATCTATCCGGGCTTCTGGCCGCAGGACTGCTCCTGCGCGGCACAGAACATACAGCTCGCCGCGCATGATATCGGCATCGGCTGCGTCTGGATTGCGATCTATCCGCTGGAAGAGCGGGTGGAAACCTGTCGCAAGATTCTGGATGTTCCCAAGGCGATTACCCCGTTTGCGCTGTTGGCGATGGGCGTTCCCAACGAGGTGCTGGGTCCGGAGTACCGCTTCGACCCGGAACGGATTCATCAAAACAAATGGTAAGCAATTGGTTTGATTTTTGAACGTAAGATGAAATGATCAAGAAAATTTGAAACCAAAGGAGTAAAACAATGGCTGAAGGTGTAATTGAACTCGATGGCAGTGGTTACGAAGAAGCTACCAAGAGTGGTGTGGTGCTGGTTGATTTTTGGGCCCCGTGGTGCGGCCCCTGCAAAATGCAGACCCCGATTCTCGAGAAGGTTGCTGCAGAGGTCGGAGACAAAGCGGTCATCGCGAAGGTGAACGTCGATGAGAACCCGGAACTGGCAGCCAAGTATGGCATCCGTTCGATTCCGACTCTGGTCCTGCTCAAAGACGGAGAAAACAAACAGCAGTTTGTCGGCCTCCAGCAGCAGGCCGCCCTTGTATCCGCCATCGAAGCAGAACAGTAGACCTGCATTCAACGGACACGTAAAAGGCGCCCTGCAGGGCGCCTTTTTTCGTGTCGGGTCAGGCCGCTTTCCGTAAACGCACCGGATGCTTGTGCGGCTTTCGCCCCTTGCTGGTGAATTTCTCCAGGGCATCGTCCCCGGATTTGATCTCCTTGTCCATACGCCACATCAGCAACCCTTTGGCCGCGCAGGCGGTGGGGAAAATAATCAGCGAATCCATGAAGATATCGCCGAATGCGGGTGTGCTCCCCGTCATGACCGGAGCGAGCATAAAGGCAGCCCCGGACGATGCGGTCGAGTAGACGGAGCCCCAGACCAAGGCGTTCTTGGCCGTTGCTTCCTTCCACGTGTGGCCGGACTTGTCTCGATGTTTTGTATCTGTTTTTTTGGTTTTCATTTTTATTCCTTTTTGATTTTGGAGGCATGGCCCCCAAAGAAGTAAATGGGTGTAGTCCAACGATGAATAAATGATGCGCAAACGGATCGTTCGGGTCTTAGAAGGTCGAAATCTAAATGTTCAACCGTTACAGGGTGCAAGGCGGTACTACTGTTGTCGGCCTTTGCATGCAGACGCTTCTTCGAGGCGGCTACGGGAGCCGCTTGGGATGGTTTCAGCGTTTTTTATGGAGTATATCGTTTTCATCTGGATTCCTTGAATCCTCTTTAAATGATGATCGGAATATATACATTTACTGTGCCAGATGTGAAATTGGTTCATACCGGCTTGTGAATGCGGGCCTTATGTAGAATCGGGCAGATGAGTGCAACTGTATTTTTGGACAAATTTGAAGATGGACGCATGAGAAGCTGTCGGTAACGAGACATATATGTCTCGTTGTCACTGCTACCCAATCGAGATCGAATATCCCTGATGCCACTTGGCGGCCAGCTCGGTGCGGTGCTGGACATCCATCGATTGGAAAATGGCCTGAAGGTGCTTTTTGACGGTCAGAATGGAAATGCCGAGTTCGTCGGCGATTTGCTGGTTGTCCATTCCGGCGGCCACCAATTCCACCACATCGCGTTGGCGAGGGGTCAGTTGTTCAATGCTCAATCTAAGATTTGCAGCAGCCCGTTCTTCCTCTTCTGATTGAAACAGGCGGCTCTTCATCTGATCCAGTTCATTTTTCAATGAAAGGGTTCGTTCCCATATTTTCCAGGAAAGCTCGATGTGGGGAAGCATGAGGTGAAGCATGGAAATGGACTTTTCATCATAGGGCTGTTCTCTTGAATAGATGCAGTTGAGCATTTGGTTTCCTGCATTAATACCCACCCACATTTGATGCTGGGCCTGTATCTTTGTGTAGACCTCATTATAGAGTGTGGTTGACTGAAACGTTCCTTCGGGCGTGATCGCTAAATGAGTGCACGGATCTTCTAACAGGATTTGAACAAAGTAATGTTCGAGCGCGTGTTGTTCAACAATGTCGTTCCACCTGGGATCAATCGTGGGATTCTCATGTTGATCTATCGCAAAGGGCTGAAGCTGATAAAGCCCCGTGCAGAAATGAATATTGCTGATCGAAGGTTTCAGGAGATTGTAAAGGTGCTCGGGAAACGTAGAATCGGGGTCGAATTCGTGTAACCGGGTGTTGGTTTCGAAGGTCCTCGTCAGGGCCTCGTGGGACAGGTTTCTGAAATTTACGGGAGGTGCCAGCTTCATGTTAATCATCGTTGGGCTGGTAGAGTGAAACCGAATGTGCTTGATGCCATTTGGCGGCGAGTTCGGTGCGGTGTTGGACATCCATCGATTGAAAAATCGTCTGTAAATGCTTCTTCACCGTCAGCACAGAGATCTTCAGTTCATCGGCAATCTGCTGGTTATCCTTACCGGCCGCCACGAGTTCCACCACGTCGCGCTGGCGAGACGTGAGCGACTCGAGCATCTTGCGAATCCGAGCCACCTTAGCCTCCTCTTCCTCCGACTGAAATATGGACTTCTTCAGAAGATCCACTTCCTGCTTCAGTGAGCGGGTTCGTTTCCAGTTTCTCCAGGCGCTTTCCATATGGGGCTGGATAAGGTGCAGCATCGCCAGTTCGTTATCGCTGTATTCTGTTTCGCGCAGATATACACAGCTCAGTAATTCGTTCCGATCGCGAAAGGCCATCCAGAGCAGGTTCTGCCCATGCACTTTCGTGTAGAATTCATTGTAAAGAGCTGATTGTTTAAAGGCCTCCAGTGTTGGTTCCTGCTGAATCGCTTCCAGATGATGTTTCTCATCACTCAGCATGCGCTCCACGTAAGGGTGGTCCTTTACATGAAGATTAAATATATTGATCCACTCGGGTGAAATGGTTGGATTTTCAAGGGCAGTCAGGGCAAAGGGATCCAATGCATACAGCTCTTCGGAATGATGCACATGACCGATGGTTTGTTTCATGATGGTAAAACAGTGGTGAAGAAATGAAGCGGACTCATCGATGCAGTGAAGCTGCTCACAGGCGAGCAGCACATGCTGCAGATCAGCCTTGCTCAAATTGCGATATGCGTTTTCCAGTTCCACGAATAGATTCTCAAAAACTAGTAAAAAATACTATAGAAGAAAAAAGGATGTAAGAAAGAGAAGCAAAATAAGTATAAATCTCATCTGAGTGCAAGAAATAATACATTAGTATACCAATAATCATATACGCCTTAAGTGGTATATACGCTTTTCCACCCCAGTGATACTCTCTCCCTTGTTAAATGAAACGAGCACTTGTGCTCATAAAAATAAACAAGGGAGAATAAAAATGACAATAAAACATGCGCTTATGGCTAGCACGGTCTTAGGTATAGTACTTGCGTCGTCGGTTGCGACCGATGCTGCGACCATTACGTTTGACGTCAACTCGGCAACAAACATAACTGGATTCACCGGCTATACGAATCCGATGATGGAGGAGGATGGGTATAACGTCGAGTGGTTCTGGGGGCTTCATAACGGGCATAGCCACCTGACTAGCGTTGGTGGCAGTTTAGTTGAGAATAACCATAATAACTATTTTTCCTCACTAAGTCTGACGCAAGCTCAGGGATTCCGTATCACGAAAGTCGGTGGCGGCGCATTCTCGCTCGCATCCGTCGATTTGGCTGGCCAGATTGCGATCGGCGATGAAAGTGCGCTCGATTCCGCCGCGGAGGTCACCGCTTCGGCCATGTCCTTGCTTACCAGTGGAACTGCGGGCGGCACACTTGGCATTGTCACCGCAATCCCGACAGGATTTGATAATGTAACAGAGCTCTACTTCACAGACGCCTATGTTGTCAATGCAGCGGGAGGTCCCGGCGGATGGACGGGTGTTGTGAGCGGCAACTATGTTGACAACATCGTTCTCGGAGCAGCAATCCCCGAGCCGGCCTCGCTGGGTCTGATGGCCGTTTTTGGTGGAGCGGGCTTCTTTATCCGCCGC
>JABDQT010000303.1 GCA_013042165.1 Kiritimatiellales bacterium
GGCTGCGCCAGCGCGATTGCGTCTTCTTCCGCGCTGACGGAAATGCTGATCGGCAAGACCGTCGAGGAAGCCGAGCAGATTACGAATGGCGACATCATTGCCTACCTCGGCGAACTGCCAAAGCAGAAGGTCCATTGCTCCGTGATGGGGCGCGAGGCGCTGGAGGCCGCCATCTACAACTGCCGCACCGGAAAAACGCTCGACCGAAAACTCGACGGAGAAGTGGTCTGCCACTGCTTCGGCGCGACTGACAAAGCGATTGAAAAGATTGCTCGCGAAAAGAAGCTCACTACGGCTCAAGAGATCACCGAGGCCTGCAAGGCCGGCGGCGGCTGCGGACAATGCATTCCCGAGATCGAAGAAATCATCAGTCGCGTGATCGGTGCCGAAAAGGCGGAGTCCGATGAGGCCCCCAGATTGACCCAGTTGCAGAAGATCCGGCTGATTGAGGAAACGATTGATCGGCAGGTACGACCGATTCTCCGGCGCGACGGCGGCGACCTGGAACTGCACGATGTCGATGGAGACCGGGTGTTCGTCAAGTTTGTCGGTGCCTGTGTGGCCTGCCCTGTGTCATCCGTTACCCTCAAAGATGTGGTCGAGACCCAGTTGCGTGAAGCGATCTCCGATGCACTTGTCGTGGAGGCGGTGTAGTTGCTGGCAGAATGATGATGGACAGAATAATTTTAACGGTCCGATACGCTTCATTTTGTCCTGAGTGATTTTGTCAAAATTGATCTTCCGAGGTTTGGAAATGAACAGCACAGTTTATGTCGACAACAATGCGACCACGGCCGTAGCACCGGAGGTAACGGAGGCCATGCTGCCGTATTTTACCGAGCACTGGGGCAATCCTTCCAGCATGCACACCTTCGGCGGCCATGTGAAACGGGCACTTGATGCCGCGCGCGAGAAGGTGGCGGCTTTGATCGGTGCCGAACATCCCAGCGAGATCATTTTCACCAGTTGCGGATCGGAGAGTAACAATATGGCTATTCTCGGTGCGGTTGATGCAATGGGCGGACATCCGCATGTCATCACCACCCGTGTCGAGCATGCGGCGGTGCTCGGGCCCTGCCATTATCTCGAAGACAAAGGCTTCCGTGTCTCAACGCTCGATGTGGATGAGAAGGGAAGACTGGATATCGAGCGGATCCGCGAGGAGTCGATGGCCGGCAAGAAAACCGTTGCCTCGATCATGTGGGCCAACAACGAGACCGGCGTCATTTTTCCGGTGCCCGAAGTCGGCGCCGTCATCAAGGAGGGCGGGGGCATCTATCATACCGACGCCGTTCAGGTTGCTGGAAAGCTACCCGTTAACGTGAAGGAAATCCCCGTCGACCTGCTCTCCATTTCCGGGCACAAGCTCCATGCGCCGAAGGGAATCGGTGCGCTGTATGTCCGCCGTGGCACCAAGCTCACCCCTCAGATCATGGGCGGCCATCAGGAGCGCGGCCGGCGTGCGGGCACAGAAAACACTCCGTATATCGTGGGGCTGGGCAAAGCCTGCGAACTGGCCATGCAAACCATGGATAAGGACGCCGCACACGAGCGCCGGTTACGCGACCGCCTGGAGGCGGGGATTCTTGCCACCTGCAAGGGAGCACGCGTCAACGGCGATACCGAGCACCGTCTGCCCAATACGACCAATATCAGTTTTGAATATGTGGAGGGCGAAGCGATTCTGCTGATGCTCGACGATGTCGGTATCTGCGCTTCAACCGGTTCGGCCTGTGCTTCCGGCTCGCTGGAGCCCTCGCATGTGTTGCGCGCCATGGATGTGCCCCGTGCGCTGCTGCACGGATCGATCCGCTTCAGCCTCAGCCGCTATAATACCGATGCGGACATCGACGATGTCCTCGAAAAGCTTCCGGTCATTATCGACCGTCTGCGCGAACTCTCCCCGTTCGTGAAGGATTAAATCAGCGGATTGCCTGGCTTCGTGTTTGGTCCGTTGAATCAGTGAAATCTGTGGATTCCATTGGGCTCAGCTGTTATATTTTCCTTCTTTGAGACGGAGAACCGGATGATTCCAAAAGACTTCATTGCAGACCTGAAAGTATACGAACCGGGAAAGCCGATCGAAGAGGTGGCACGCGAGTTGGGATTCGACGACATCGCCGATGTCATCAAGGTGGCTTCCAACGAAAATGAGCTGGGCCCGTCGCCCATGGCGATCGAAGCCATGGAGGAGGCGATCCCCGCCATGCACCGTTATCCGGACGGTGGCACCTTCTATCTCCGGCGCAAGCTGGCCGATAAACTGGGCGTTCAGCCCGATCAGCTGCTCTTCGGATGCGGTAGTAATGAGCTGATTGTGTTCCTGTGCCATGTCTTTCTCGAAAAGGGAATGAATCTTGTTATGGGTGCGGAGGCGTTTGCCGTCTACTTTCTGGCGGCGGCCATGTATCAGGGCGAGGTCGTCCGGGTTCCGATGCCGGAACATGTGCATGATCTGGATGCCATGCTCGAGGCCATCACGCCGGACACCCGCC
>JABDQT010000191.1 GCA_013042165.1 Kiritimatiellales bacterium
GCGATGGCCTCAATAACATCGCGGAAGCGAATCTGGGCACCGATCCAAAATTGGTCGACACCGATGGAGATGGCTTCTCGGATCTGGCTGAAATGCAGTTCGGCAGCAATCCGCTTGACGAAACCAGTATGCCCGACAGCGATATGGTTATTCTGACCGCAGCCGAAATCGGCTACCTGCCGAAGGGCACGAACACGATGGTCACGTTCCAGGCCGTGGACAGCCTGTCCGAGGGCAGCTGGTTCGACGTTGGTTCGGCGCACACCAATGCCGGCGACTGGGTCTACCAGTTCGACAGCATGCGGACGAACGGCAACAGCCGCTTTTACCGCGCCATCGAGGAATAATTAAGAGAAACGGGTTGGCCGTCAGCGGCCAACCCGGTTTATTCTCCAGAGAGTCAACATGGACCGACTGACCAAAAAGAGTCTCTGCACATCCCTGTTCATCGCAGGGCTTTTTTTGGCTTTATGGCCCGTGCATGCCGAAGAGGAGGCAACGGCCGCAGAGGAAGCAAAGACCGTAGAGAAATCGAAGGGTGAATATTCGGGCTCGCTGCGTGCCACGTATGACTACCGGGGTTTAGGCAGCGACAGCGATCAGGACGTCTATGGCTACTTTCATTTTCGCGGCCGCGATCTCTCGGACGAGCACCTGGATATCTATCTCTCCGGTCGGTTGTCTGCCGACCTCGACGGAACCGGACGTTCCTCTGCAGCTGATCCGTTCATCAGTTTAAATGACACCTCGCGGGATGACGTAGCCAAAATTCTTCAACTGTATTTTGATGCGCACGACCGGAAAAAGACCAAGTCATTGCGCGTCGGGAGACAATATGTGGATGTCGCCGATTATATCCAAATGGATGGATTGCAGGCCATGTTCCATGAGAGCAGGAAGCTGGGCGGCCGCGCTTTTTTTGGTCAGCCGGTTAGCTATTACAGTTCGGTCTCGAGTGATTTATTCGGAGGCGTTTCGCTGGTCGGCACCCCCTGGAGCGGAAACCGCAGCCGGGTAACCTATGCCCGCTATGAGGATGATAGCGAAGGCGCCTCGGACGATCACTACTTTCTGGATGTCCGCCAGCAAATGAGCGAGGAGTTCCGTACCCGCGGTTATCTCTCGGTGATGAATGAGGATGTCCGCATGGGCGGGGTGGATTTTATCTACATATCGCTGGAGGAAAAAGTATTTGATGCCACGGTGGGTGTGCGGCGGTGGGGGGACTACAAGGCCGAGACGCGGGCCTACTCTCCTTTATTCGATGTGCTGGGGGATCAGGAACCCTATAGCACGGCATATGGTCGGCTCACGACCGAGTTGCTGCCCTGGCTCTACCTTTCACCCGGCGCAATGATGCGCCGGCCCGACGATTCTGACGCCACGAATCGACGCTTCGAACGCTATGATCTCAACTTTATTTTTGAGCCGTCGGATGCTCTGAGCGCATCGGTGGCGCTGGAATACTGGGACGTCGAGAACGACGACCGCTTTTTTGGTTTAAGCGGCGACATCCGTTACCGCTACCGCAAGCTGTGGGAGCTCTCGGTCGGAGCCGCCTATGTGGACTACACTTATAAGCAGCTTTCAGATGTTTCGGTGTTTACCGATGATGACCCCATTGTTCCGGTCATCGATCCGTTAGACGGCACTCGCGTGGAACGTTCGCCTAATGCGTTCACCTACTACCTTCGCGGTAAGTGGAATCTTTCTGAAAATACAGCGTTGCGCCTTTCCGGGGAAATCGAGGACGATAGCGATGAAGACGACCTCGGCTACCGGGTTCGCACATCCTTTGAGGTACGGCTGTGAACATGAAACGCATAATCACGATTCTTTTCACTGGAAGTGTTCTTGTGCTGCTCTGCGGCTGCGACGAGGAGAAGTATCAACTCAAATTCAGCCACTATATCCACGTAACGGATAACGAAATGACTTGCGACGAGTGTCATGGTGAACCTGGAAGCGCTTCTTTCAATACCCTGAGCCACGACACCTGTATCGACTGCCATGATGAGCCGGAAGCCAAGGAGATTACCCAGGAAGCCTGCGGCTACTGTCATCAGGAAAATGAGCAGCAACTGCTGCTGATGCTGATGGAAAGTGCAGATGAGACTACTCCTGCGGAAGTCAAAGACCCTGTGTTCATGCATACAGAGGCGTTGGCGGAACGTTGCGCGGAGTGTCATGGAGGGCTGATGAATGAAGCTTTAACATCGGTGCCCAGGCTTTCGCGCGATGAAGTCATACAGATACGCAACGAAGCGCACGTGTCGGGAGAGGATTGCCTGACGTGCCACGTCAACATGGATCGCTATCAGGAACCGGCTAATCACGACCACGCTTGGATGAAGCGCCATGGCCAGCTCGGCATGCAGTTCGATGCCGCGTGCAGCGTTTGCCACACGGAGGACTCCTGCACGGAATGCCACAGTGTCATGCAGCCGGCCTCGCACAATAATCTATTCCGGAGGCAGACGCACGGTGCCGTCGCCGCATGGGATCGCGCCAGCTGCCAGACCTGTCACGAAGAAGATTCCTGTCAGTCGTGCCATTCACAGACGCGTCCGAGATCCCACAATGCACGCTGGGGCGCCCCGGGGTTTAAGCCGGCCCATTGCATCGGTTGCCACAATACATCGACTGCTGGTGACGGCTGCGTGACCTGCCATGAGGGGGGCAATGATATTGCGTTGCACGAGAAGTACTGGGGCGGCGCCAGTTTTAATCATGACATACTAACGACAGAAAGTTGTTACATTTGTCATTGGTCGAAGACGCCGTAGCAAAACGGCTGGCGGTGTTACAGTTTGCGGACGGTGCAACCGCTTTCAGCGACATCCATTTCGAAGGCCTTGATCCCTTTTGAGCCGCGCACCGTGACTGTAGCAGGTCCGGAAACGGTCAGTTCGAATTCCAGAGCCTGCAGGTCGGCCGGCGAGCCTTCGATCATCCCGAGGTTTCCCTTTGCATTGACCACAACATCGACGTTGGAATAGGCAGACTCGGTCACCGGTTTCAACGACAGGATCGTGGTTTCAGATTTACTCGGAACCCGGATGACCAAGGTAATCATCTCCGGTAATGTTTGGCTGTCAACAGGGTCGAATCCAAAGCGGGCGATAAGACCGGAACCGGTTCGAATTACCGACGGTTCCTGCAGGAACAGGGTTTCCGGTTCTTCAGCGGATTTGGTTACGGAAGTCGCCGCTTTGATCGGTGTCTTTTTTGCGCCCGCTCGAGAATCGCCCGTTTTGAAAAAATCCAGCTCGCTTCGTGCAGTGGAAAGTTGATCGCGAAGATGGCTGTTTTTTTCTGCGAGCACCGCCAGCTTTTCATTTGTACCGGACTGGTTTCGCCAGAGCATGGCAACCACCAGAAGCAATACGGCAACGGCAACAAAGCTGAGAAGGGTAAGCAGGTTATATCTGCTTTTTTCGGTGATTTGAGGGGCTGGAGGATTCATCCGCAGAATATGGATAAGATGATGAAGGCAGTCAAGATTGGTTATGTGCGGCGGGGTATGAAACGGGTTTTGCCCTTAAGATTATGATAATTGTCGACATTTGGCAGAGTGTACGTACTATTCCCCGCATTAAATTAAAAAGGGACGATTATATGAAATACGCAGCCTTTGGCCTGATTTCTTTGTTGTTTATAGCCGGATGCGGGCAGGAACAACCGGTCACCTATGAAGCCCCCAAGGAAAAGGCCGCACCGCCGGTTCAGCAGATGGGATCGAAGGCGGACATGGACGCCGTAAGTGCGGCCCATGCGGCGATGAACGCTCATACCCCGGATGTCGGATTTGCTGCCGAGTTGCCTGAAGGATGGACGGAAAAGGCCGGCTCCGGAATGCGGAAGGTCAGTTATGCCATCGCAGGCACCTCGATCGACTTTTATCTTATTTCTCTGACAATGGGTGACGTTCCAAGCAACGTCAACCGCTGGCGCGGGCAGGTGGGTTTGCCGCCCGCCTCCGAGGATGAAATTGCCGCAGACGTTCAGGTTTTGCAGGCCGACGATCATTCAGTGAATTATATCGAGATCTACAATGATGAAGGCGGCACGGGCATCATTGCGGCCATCGTGGATCTGGCTCCGAAATACTGGTATTTCACCGCCAAGGGCTCGGTTGAGGAACTCAAGGCGCATGCCTCGGACATCAGGAGCTTCCTCGATTCTGTGAAGATTAATTGAATGCTTCCGCCGCGGTGCGGTCATAACGGATCACAGAAAGCGCTATGCGATGAAGAAAATTTTCGATCTATTCCTTTCCCTCAAGCTGACGGTTATCCTGCTTGCGCTGAGCATGGTGCTGGTGTTCGCCGGTACGCTGGCGCAGGTTGATAAAGGCATCTGGACGGTGATGGACCAGTATTTCCGTTGCATCATCGCATGGATCGAGCTGCCCGTCTTTTTCCCGCGCCACCTGAATATTCCCAATGTGCGGATTCCCTTTCCCGGCGGCTTTCTGATCGGGTTTCTGCTGACGATCAATCTGCTGGCCGTGCACATGTCCAACTTCAAGGTCTTGGCCACGGGCGGGCGCCGGGTCGCCGGCTTCATGGTGCTTCTGCTGGGCATACTCGTTACCGTGGGCGTCATGTTCGGCTGGGGAACGGCGCCGGTGGCGGCGACGGAAAGCGATGCCTTCTGGCGGGTCTTCCTGCGGCTGGGCCGCGGAACGCTGGCGGCCGTGGTGCTCTACGGGGCCTGCGTGCTGCTCTATCGCAAACGCGCCGGCATGGTGCTGCTGCATGGCGGCATCCTTTTCCTGCTGATCGGCGAATTTGCAACGGCGCAGTTTGCCGTCGAGGCCCGGATGACGATCAAGGAGGGCGAGACCGTCAACTATCTCGACCGTTCGCAGGAGCTGGAGCTGGCTTTTATCGAATCTTCCAACTCCGATTATGACAAAGTGACCGTACTTCCCCAGCGCATGCTCAGGGAGGGCAAGGTCATCGAATCCGATGTGCTGCCTTTCAAGGTCAAGGTGCACCGCTACATGGTCAACTCGAACCGGCCGCAACCGCTGGAGTCAATGTCCGAAGCAGCAAAGGCCGCTTATCCGCAGTACGAAGGCTACGGCTCGCGCCTCTATGTGGCCGAACAGCGCGAAGTGAGCGGGGCAACCGGCGCCATAAACGCCCCCGCGGTCGATGTGGAACTGCTCGATCGGAACAGCGGGGCATCGCTCGGGCGTTACGTCATGAGCCTCTGGTTTTACCCCAACTTTGTGAATCGAGCATGGGACATGCCGACCAACTTCAGTATCGATGGCCGCGATTTCACATCCTACTTCCGTTTCAAGCGCGAATACCTCGCCTCGCCGAGCGGCAGCCCCTACTCGATCAAGCTGCTCGACTTTGTGCATGAAAAATATGAAGGCACGCAGATGCCGAAGGACTTCGCCAGCCGGATTCTGCTCGTCAACGAAGGCGACGACGTGGAGCGCGAGCTGCGCATCTGGATGAACAACCCGCTGCGCTATGCGCGCCGCACCTTTTATCAGTCGGGCTATCTGCCCGACGACAGCGGCACGGTGCTGCAGGTCGTGCGCAACGATACCTGGATGATTCCCTACCTCGCCTGCATGATTGTTTTCGTCGGCATGACCGCCCAGTTCGTCCAGTCGCTGGGACGCTACCTCAGGAGGGACGCCTGATGCCAAAGCCATTCATTCATCTTATTGCAATCCTGTTTGCCGCATGGTTCTTCCAGATGGGCGTCAAGCCTCCCGAGGAAACGGCAGCCGACTTTCAGTTGAATGCCTTTGCGCATCTGCCCGTCAAGTTCGAGGGGCGCAAGAAACCAGTAGATACCATGGCGCGCAACCTGTTGACCGTGCTTTCGGGCAAGCAGTCGGTACGGGCCGAAGACGGCACAAAAACCAGTGCCGTGCAGTGGCTGCTGGACAACATGTCCGGTCGGCCGGAGGCGCTGGATTATCCGGTGATCCGCATCGAGAACCTCGATGTGTTGACGAACCTCGGGCTGGAGGAGCGCAAGCGCCTGCGCTATTCCTATCGTGAACTGCTGCCCAATCTGGGGAGGCTTGATTCGGCGGCACGCTCCGCATATGCCAAGCAGGACCGCAACCGCGACCTCTATGACCGGCAGGTTATCAAGTTGGCCAACAAGCTCTACCTCTTCCAGAATGTGCTCGGCTCGTTCGAGGACCCCTCCGCAATTCCCGCGGAGCAGCTGATGGCCACGGCTCAGCGCTACATGCGGCTCGAAGGCATGTCCATTCCCCTGATGATTCCGCCAACCGCCGGAAACGAGCGGTGGCGGCCGCTGATGAGCACGCTGCTTGCGGCGCATCCCGCCATGACGGGCGCCGCGGCCGGGCACGATATTGCCGTTGAGCCGCTGGCGGTGCATATGGGCGTCATGATGGGGGCCTACCGCGAAGGCAACGTCGACCTGTTCAACAGCGAGCTGATGGAATACGGAAATCTTCTGCAAGCGGAAAATCCCGAGGCGTTTCACAAAATGTCGTTCGAGGTCTTCTACAACCGCCTGAGCACCTTCATGAAATCCGCCCAGTTGTATCTGCTGGTCTTTGTACTCAGTTGTTTCGGCTGGCTGTTCCGCAAGGACGGCTTGCTGTCCGCCGCCCGTACGCTGATGATCTTCGCCTTCATACCGCATACGTTCGCCATCATTGCACGCGTGTTTCTTTCCGGTTATCCGCCGGTGACCAATCTCTATTCCTCGGCCATCTTTATCGGCTGGGCCGCGGTCGGGGCCGGCATTGTGATTGAACTGGGCTTCCGCAGGAGGGCGGCCGGCATCGGCAATATGGTGGGGGGCACCGCCGGCTTCGCGACGCTGCTGATCGCCCACTTTCTCGCGGGCGACGGCGACACGATGGAGCAGATGCGCGCCGTGCTGGACACGCGCTTCTGGCTGGCGACACATGTGATCACCATCACGCTGGGCTACATGGCCACCTTTGTTTCGGGAACCATCGCGGTCTTCTATGTATTTTCCGGCCTGCTGACCCGACGGCTCGATGATGAGACGGCGGACGGCATGTATCGCATGATGTACGGCACCACCTGTTTTGCGCTGTTGCTCAGTTTTGTGGGCACGGTGCTCGGCGGCTTGTGGGCCGACGATTCCTGGGGCCGTTTCTGGGGGTGGGATCCAAAGGAAAACGGGGCGCTGCTGATCGTGATCTGGAATGCGATCATGCTCCACGCCCGGTATGGTAAAATGGTTCAACGCCGCGGCTTCGCGGTCATGGCGATCTTCGGCAACGTGGTCACGGCCTGGTCGTGGTTCGGGGTCAACCAGCTCAGCGTCGGGCTGCACTCCTATGGCTTTACCGATTCGGCCAGTTTCTGGCTGATGATTTTTGTTCTGTCGCAGCTGGTCTTTGTCGCCGCAGGGTTGCTGCCTGTGCGCATCTGGCGCAGCCGGCCCGGTGCCGATACCGCCTGCCGTTAGCCTCGGCTTTACCCGGATGATTGCATATTTATCTGCTCCATCCGTCTGTCTGCTTCAGTAGACTAAATCCAAAGTTGCAGGGTGGGTATAAGGCTGATTGAAATTCCGCTGTTCAGGCGTACCATAGCTCCGCTTTATTATACGAGCGGATCTATGCCCGGAACGGATCGCATTTCTACCGGCCTAAAGAGACCTCCCTATGACAGCGGTTTTGTCCAGTCTGCAACACAAGGGAAAAAGGGGGCTGAACCCGGCGCCCCTCTCCGTTCGGCTGTTTTTCATATGCCTTCTCCTGCAGGCGGTTTCCGTCCGGGCGTGGCAATCCGATAAAGCGGTTTATTCAGGATCATTGAGAACCATCTACGACTATCGCGTTCAGGGAGACGACGAGGATCACGATGGCTATGCCTATTGGCGCGTAGGCGCCCGAAATATGGCTTCCGGGCATGTCGATGTCTACACCTCCGGCCGGGCGCATGACGATCTGGATGGTTCAGCCCCTTCGGGCGGCGGAGATCCTTTCCTGGGCCTTCAGGACACATCCCGGCGCGATGAGATCCGGTTGCTGCAGTTTTATATGGAACTGCACGACGCAAAAAATAAAATGGCTCTGCGAATCGGTCGGCAATATGCGGATGTGGCCGATTATATTCATATGGATGGCGCGCAGGCGATACTGTATGAGCGCGGACGCCTGGGTGGACGTCTGTTTGCTGGACAGCCGGTCAGTTTTTATTCTTCGACGTCAGGGGATCTTTTTGCGGGCGCATCGCTGGTGGGAAGGCCCTGGAAAGGGAACCGAAGCAGGATGACCTATGCCCGCTATGAGGACGATGACCGCGCTGTCGCTGACGACCACTGCTTTATCGATGTCCGGCAGCAGGTGTCCGACGCGTTCCGCGCCCGTGGCTATCTTTCGGTGATGAACGATGATGTCCGCATGAGTGGCGGCGACGTCTATTATACGTCTCGCGGGGATGAGGTGTTCAGTGTACGGGCAGGGATTCGTCGTTGGGGAACCTACGATGCTCAGACGCGCGTCTATTCGCCTCTGCTGCAAACGCTGGGCGGGCAGGAGCCTTATACGACAGCCTATGGTCGCTTTACCCGCGAGCTGCTGCCCTGGCTTCACCTGGCTCCCGGAATCTATATCCGTTATCCGGATGCGGATAATTCATCCAACCGACGCTATGAGCGCTATAACCTGGGGCTGATCTTCCGCCCGGAAGATGCTTTAAAGGCGAACATCGGACTCGAGTATTGGGATGTGGAAGACGGGGGCCGTTTTTCCGGCCTATCCGGTCAGGTTGAATATGAACATCGCAAGCTTTGGGAAATCGCCGCGGGTGCCGCATATCTGGATTATACGTATTATCGTTTTTCCGACTTTTCCGTTTCCGCTGACGGCGGCGGTATTGTTGCCGTCGAGGACGGCACCCGGACGGAAATCTCCCCGGATACCTTCACCTATTTTGTGCGGGGCAAATGGAACGTGAGTCGTAATCTGGCGCTGCGGCTTTCCGGCGAGGTCGAGGATGACAGTGAAGAGGCGGACCTTGGCTACCGGGTGCGTGCAACAGTCGAGGTGCGAATGTGAAAGTGGACCGTTTTATTATATCCATGTCGGCTGTTGCCTTCCTGTTGCTCCTCTGTGGGTGCGAGGAAGATGACCATCGGCTGAAGTTCAGTCATTTCATTCATGTCGAGGACAATGGAATGGAGTGCGCGGATTGTCATGGAGGGGCTGTTGACGGCCACTTTCTGCCTATCACGCATGAAACCTGTTCGGATTGTCATGAGGAGGCGGAGAGCGAGACAATCGCAACGGAAACCTGCGGATATTGTCATGCCGAATCGAAGCCGGCGGATCTCATGAGGCGGCCCGTGGAGAGTGAAGTGAAAGCGCCGGGCGTGTTTGTGCACTCCGCCGCGCTGGCGGAAAGCTGCCGGGATTGCCACGGCACGCTGATGGCCGAAAAGTTTTCCGTGGTTCCGGACATGAACCAGTATGAGCGGTTGCGTATCCGTGAAGCGGCCCACGGCACGGGAATGGATTGTGCAGTGTGCCACGCGGATCTTTCTCGTGATGAGGAGCCGGATAGCCATGGCGCGCTCTGGATCCGGCAACATGCCATGCCTGGCGGGCAGGATGAAGCTGTTTGCAGCATTTGTCATACGGAAGATTCCTGCCGGGCGTGCCACAGTGTCATGCAGCCCGCTTCTCATAACAACCGATGGAGGCTGGATACGCATGGTGCTTTTGCTGATTGGAACCGGGAAGGATGCATGGTGTGTCATGAGGAAGACTCCTGCTCTTCCTGTCATTCGCAGGTTAAGCCTCGTTCTCATACGGTTCTCTGGATTGAAACGCACGGACTTGGAGAATCCGGCCGCTGCATGGTGTGCCATGAGCCGGAGGGGTGCAATGCCTGTCATTCAGAACAGGCTCCGAGTTCCCACAATGGTTCCTGGGAAGCAACCCATGGGCTGGGGGACCTCGACAGCTGCTATGTTTGTCACACTCCTGATACCTGTACCTCCTGTCATGCAGGGGAAACTCCAGGATCGCATTCATCCGGTTCGTGGTTGGAAACGCATGGGCTCGGGGCTCTCGACAACTGCAGTTTCTGTCATGTACCGGATTTTTGCGCCGCATGTCATCAGACCACGCCTCCTGCTTCTCACGGCGGGACATGGGAATCGACCCACGGGTTTGGAGGTTTGAGCAACTGCTACGTATGTCACGAGCCCGAAAGCTGTTCGGCCTGCCATCAGACCACCCGTCCGTCCTCTCACACAGGATCGTGGGATGAATTGCACTGCACGCCCTGTCATATGAATCCAGATTCCAACTGCATCCTCTGTCATGAAAACGCCAACGATATTGTAGCGCCGCACGAAGCCGAATGGCCTTCATCTCATTCCAATAGAGGTTATAACAACCAGACCGATTGCATGCGGTGTCATTAGGGGGCGTTTTTTGTGTTTCGGGTAGTAGTCCAGTCGATATGCGCCGAAATGTCCCCACTTTCATAGATCGATTTCGCGTTTGTAATGAATGCGCCTATATGACACAGTGCCCGCATGAAACAGGGGTTTTTCGAAAAGCTGGTTGATCGGCTCGATCATCTGGACAAAGGCAGTCTCCAGACCTATTTCCTGCGGCTGGCGCATGAAAAGGGTTTGATGGAAACCATCTTTCAGGCGTTGGAAGAGGGGATCATCGTACTCGATCCTGCGGCGCAGATCAGCTACGCCAACCGCGCGGCCGAGCAGTTTCTCGGCTTCCGGCTCGATAATGCCGCCGGCACGAAGATCAGCCGCTACCTGAAGGATATCCATTGGGATCTGGTTCTCGATCTCGATGAGTATGAATGGAGCCAGTTGGTGCGGCGCGAGATCGAAGTCACCTATCCGCAGCACCGCTTCATGGAATTTTACGTCGTGCCGCTCGCGGCGGTCGATGAGAATGAGGAAGGGGCGGTCGTGATTTTCCGGGATGTGACCCGCGAACGCGAAATTACAGCCGATTCGATCGAGTCCGAGCGGCTGCATGCCCTGAGCCTGCTGGCGGCCGGCGTGGCCCACGAAATCGGAAACCCGCTCAACTCGATCAATATCCATCTTCAGCTGCTGGACCGAGAAATCGGTTATCTGGAGAACGAACAGGCCCGTAGCGAACTCAAGGAACTGGTCGAAGTTTCGCGCAAGGAGGTGGGGCGACTCGATACGATTATCCGGCAGTTTCTGAAAGCCCTGCGCCCGTCGCTTCCCGAGCGCAAGCCTCATAAGATGGCCGAGCTGGTTCAGGAAACACTGGATGTGATGAAGCATGAAATCAAAGATCGCCGCATGCTGGTCGAGACCGATTTTCCCGATCATATGCCGCGGGTCGCTGTTGATGAGGCCCAGGTCAAGCAGGTCTTTTTCAATGTCATCAAGAATGCGCTGCAGGCCATGTCGGATGGAGGTATTCTCAAGGTGGAATCGCTGCTGTCCGACCGCTTTGTCAGTGTGGTGTTCGAGGATAACGGCGAGGGGATTGATCCCGAAAAACTGGGCGCGATCTATGAGCCGTACCATACCACCAAAGCCGAAGGCACCGGCCTCGGGATGATGATTGTCCAGCGCATCATGCGCGATCATGGCGGCGAAATTGAAATCAACTCTGAGCAGGGGCGGGGAACGCGCCTGACGTTGCGGTTCCCGCGCGAGGATGCAAGGTTGAATCTGCTCGAAGCACCTTAGTATTGCGTACTGCGTATTACGTATTGCGCAACAGGAGAGATCAGATGAACTACGAAGACTGGGAAAAGGGCGTACCGAAAGTGATTCGGGAAGATCTGCTATGGAAAATGAAGGTCTATAGGCTTGCGCTCTTCTTGTCGGACATTTGCTGGGAAGACGTCTCTAAGCTGGCCAAGGACTCGCGGACAAAGTCGTTGTCGAACCAGTTATATCGCTCGACCGGATCGGTCGCCACATCCTTGGCCAAGAGGTGTTTGAGCATCGTTCATGTATGCTAACTGAAATTATAAAGATGCTTTTGACGATCGTGCCTGAAGAGCAAGGAACAAGTATTTGCGAGGATTCTCCTAAATACACGGTCAAAATATGGGACGAAGAAGTTCCCTGTTGAGCAATACGAATTACGCAATACGGAGTACGAAAGATGAAACCGGTTGTTTTAATTGTCGACGATGAAAAGAGCGCGCGCGACGGACTGGTGCGTGCGCTGCAGCGGGACTACCGCGTCTTCGCGGCCGAAAACGGAACGTCCGCGCTGGAGGTGCTGGCCAGCCAGAGCGTGGATGTGCTGCTGAGTGATGTCCGTATGCCGGGGATGGATGGGATCACACTCATGCAACGTGCGCTGGCCAACCATCCCGAGCTGACATGCATTATCCTGACGGCCTACGGCGACGTCGACGTGGCAGTCGAGGCCATGAAGCAGGGTGCTACGGATTTCATGACCAAACCCATCAATCTCGACAAACTGGAGCTGGTGCTGGGGCGGGTGCTGAAAGCAAAAAAAATCGAGCTCGAAAACGAGCAGCTCAAGGCCCAGCTCGACACCAAGTATGGGCTGGAGAATATCATTGGACGCTCGGCGGCGATGCAGGAGGTTTTCGATACGATCCGGCAGGTGGCGAACTCGCGTGCAACGGTTTTGCTCCAGGGCGAGAGCGGTACCGGCAAGGAGCTGGTGGCGAAGGCGATTCAGCATCTGAGTCCGCGGAACAAGGGGCCGTTTGTGGCGGTGCATTGCGCAGCCCTTTCGCAGAATCTTTTAGAGAGTGAACTGTTTGGCCATGAGAAGGGGGCGTTTACCGGCGCGATGGAGCGACGCATCGGCCGCTTTGAAAAGGCGGATGGCGGCACACTCTTTCTCGATGAAATCAGCGAGATCGATGCATCTGTACAGGTTAAGATCCTGCGCGCACTGGAAGAACGGCAGATCGAGCGCGTGGGAGGAGATACGCCCGTGGATGTGGATACGCGGTTGATTGCCGCCACCAATCGCGATCTGCAGGCGATGGTGGATGAGGGCGACTTCCGTGAAGATCTGTTTTACCGGCTTTATGTGGTGGTCATCACGTTGCCTCCTTTAAGAGAGCGGGAGGATGATATCCTGTTGCTGCTAAATCATTATCTGGCGGTCTTTAACAAAGAAAACGGAAAGCAGATTGAAGGATTTACACCGGCGGCGTACAACCTGCTTTCGAGTTACGCTTGGCCGGGCAATATCCGTGAACTGCGCAATCTGGTGGAGCGCATGGTGGTACTGGCGCGCGGCAAGGTGCTGGATGTGAAGGATGTTCCGATACAGGTGCGTGATGCGGCCAGCGGCGGTTCAGCGATCAAAGCGGATGCCGAGTTGACGGTGGATGAAATGGAAAAGCGGATGGTGATCCAGGCCCTGGAAAAAACCGGGGGCAACCGGACCAAAGCCGCCGAGAAGCTGGGGATCAGCCGCCGCACGCTGCACCGGAAATTGAACCAGTATGGATTAGGAAAGGAAACCCAAGCCGGCAAGGAGGAACAGTCATGAGTGATTATGCCCGAAAACATTGTAAAGCCTGCGAAGGAGGTGTTCCTCCGCTCTCGCCTGAGCAGGCGGATGCCATGCTGGCGGATCTCGATGGATGGACCCGCGAGGGTAGCGAAATCAGGAAAACCTTCGCGTTTCGAAATTACTACCAGACCATGGCCTTTGTGAATGCGGCGGCCTATGTATCGCATCGCGAAGATCATCATCCGGACATGCTGGTGGGCTACAAGACCTGCGCCGTCACCTACAGCACGCACTCAATCGGGGGGCTTTCGGAAAACGATTTCATCTGTGCCGCCAAGCTGGACCGTCTGCTCGATTAAGCCGGTTCGGGCTGAGCGGTGTACTTGTTGATAATGTCGATCAGTGCCTGCCGGCTGACCGGCTTCGGGATATAATCGTTCATCCCGCTGTCGATGCACATCTGCTTATCGTCTTTCATGGCGTGGGCCGTGATGGCGATAATCGGCAGGTCGCACAGGGGCTTTTTCATGGCCCGAATTTTTTCAGTGGCCTCGAATCCGTCCATGATGGGCATCTGGCAGTCCATGAGGACGACATCGTAGGTTTCCCGCTGAACCTGCTGGATGGCATCCTGTCCGTTTTCGGCGGTGTCGACGAGACAGCCCGCCTTGCGCAGGATGGCGTTGGCTACATTCTGATTAACAATGTTGTCCTCAACAAGAAGCACGCGGGTGTGGGGTTTGGTGACAAACTTAGCGCTTTCGCCCCCCTCCCTCCGGCTGGATGCAGGAGCGGTCGTCTTGGGTAGATTAAGGTTGAAGAAAAAGGTCGAACCCTTGCCGGCGGAACTGATCAAACCAATTTTACCGCCCATGAGCTCGACCAGTCGTTTGCTGATGGCCAGTCCAAGACCGGTGCCCCCGTAAAAGCGTTTGCTGGAGCCGTCGACCTGAGTGAACTTATCGAAGATAGTTGCTTGTTTTTCCTTCTCTATGCCGATGCCCGTATCGATGATCTGGAAGTACAGTTCGGCATCGTTGTCGGAGATGCTGTGGCACTCAATGTTGAGCGAAACCGAGCCCTGATGGGTGAATTTGAGTGCATTGCCGACGAGGTTGATGAGGATCTGTTCAATCAGACCTTCGTCGCCGACCACATAGCGGGGCACATTCTCCTGACATTCGCATAACAGGGTCACTTTGTGATCATCCACCTGCGGACGGAACATATTCATGATGCTTGTGCTCAGTTCGCGCAGGTCAATGGAGGATTCCCGGACATCCATCTGTCCGGCTTCGATTTTGGAAATATCGAGCACGTGGTTGATGATCTTCAATAGACCGCTGGTTGATTGAAGGATGGTGTCGACGCAGTCGGTCTGCTCGGCGGAAAGCTTGGTGTCGGAGATGAGTTGAGCCATACCGACAATCCCGTTGAGCGGCGTGCGAATCTCATGGCTCATGTTGGCTAAAAACTCGCTTTTGGCCTGGCTGGCGTTCTCGGCAATCACCCGGGCCTCTTCCGCCATTTCGCGGGCGTCCTCCGCCATTTTACGCGCCGCATTGATTTGCTCTTCAGCCTGTTTGCGCATGGTGATGTCGCGCACATGCAGCTGAAGCACCGGAGCACCTTCGATATTCTGAACGGACCCGGTCATGTCGGTGGGGGTGATTTTTCCGTTCGAATCCACGCTGGCTGCTTCGCATTGCTTCATGCTGCCGGAAAACCATTTACGCAGATTGGACTCGGCCTCGCCCTTCAGTTCGGGAGGCGTAAGATCGAAGAGGGTTTTGGTGAGCAGTTCGCTCTTGGTTGTTTTGACGAGATCGCAGGCACGCGAGTTGACCGATATAATCTGACCGTTTCGTTCCAGCACAAAAACCGCGTCCGGTGAATTTTCAAATAACTGGCGGAGCCGCTCCTCGCTTTCGGCATAGTGGCGGGTTCGTTCTTCGACGATCCGCTGAAGTCTGCGGTTCCATACCAGGACCATGTAAACGGCTGCAGCCGCAATGATGAAGACGAGGGTCACTACCAGAAGGATGGTCTTGATGGGGATCCTTGGACGGACATGTTCGGAGCCGAGCCATTTGGCCGTGATTTTGTTCAGGATACCATGCTTCTCGGCATGCTCAATACCCTCGTTGAAAACCGTCAGCGTGGCATGGTCCTCTTTGGCGACCACAAAGCCCAGACGTCCCGTGACGATCGGGTCACCGACAACCTTGAGGTTGGTTTTTCCTGACGTAGATAAATAATGCTGGGCGATGAGCTCGTTGCCGATCATCGCATCAACATGCCCGGAAACGGTAAGCTCAACCGCCTCCTCTACGGAGGACACAAATCTGATTTTACAGCGGATCCGTTTTTTCTGCAGGATCTCCATGGCACGGCCGGAACCCAGAATGGCCACCTGCCGGCCTTCCAAATCCGCTAGGTTGTGGATGTCGTTGCACGTGTCGTGAACATAGATGGCGGCAATGGTGCGGGTGATGGGATGGGAAAAATCAAAATCAGTATCTTTGTCGCTCGAGTAGATGAGGGAGGTTGCGGCATCGGCCTTACCGCTCCGCACCATCTCCAGGGCCTCGGTTAACGAGGCGACTTCAAAGCTGACCTTGTATCCCATGTCCGCGGCCATCCACTGAATGAGCTCAACGTTCATTCCGTTGACCTGATTCTTGTGGACAAACTCAAACGGGGCGAAGTCGGGTTGCGCTACGAATATGATCTCTTTTACCGGATGCTTGGAGGAAGATTCCGGTCGATCGACGTGCGCAGTCGCTACCGGCGCGGTCGCGGCGATGCAGACTAAAGCTATCCAGCGGTGAAACGATGTCATCATAAGAGAATTAGTTCTCATTACTTTATCTGTCGGTCTTTATGCGGCCAATCAAAAGAAGCTCCAAATCACAACTAGGACTTTGAAGCCAATAAAACATAATATATAAATGCATTTGTTATGCCAAGACCCTCCAAGGTTGTCCATGTGATGCGGCGTTTCTCCTTCGAAAAGTGGGGAGGAACCGAGAGCGTGGTTTTTAATCTGGCATGCGCAATGAAAAAAAAGGGGATCAAAAGCCGTATTTACTGCACTGACATGCTCTCGGCCCCGGGAATCGAAAGCCATGATGCGGTTGAGGTACATCGCTTCCGGTATCTGTTCCCCTGGGTGGGCTTATCGAAGGCCGCCCGGAAAAAGCTGATCC